>JBQTJO010000357.1:0-13941 GCA_052387015.1 Gemmatimonadota bacterium | reverse complement strand
ACCGCCCGCGAGCCAGGCTTCCGCCGGATCCGGCTCCGGCTCGACCGCTTCGAGCGCGGTCGGCTCGAACGATAGCAGCTCCGGCTCGATCGAAAGCGCCGTCTCCCATGCCGGGGCCGCGGCCTCGGCGTGTGCCGCCTCTTCGGGTTCCGGCAGCTCCTCGGGGCGCATGGTGGCCGCCTCGATTTCGCGGAGCCTCGCCTCGAGAGCGGCATCTCCCGGGCGCTGCTGAAGCAGCGTGCGGTAGACTTCGGCCGCGCGCTCGTGCAGCCCTTGCGAGCGGTAGAGCTCGGCGATCGTCTCGGTTACGACTTCGCCGCTCGGTTCCGCGGGCATTTCCGCGAGCTCGGGCTCGGGCGCGGCTAATTCCGGGATCGCGGGCTCCGGTTCGAGAATGGGGAGGTCGAACGCGGAAGCTTCCTCCGGTGCGGGTGTATCCAGGGGCAGCGCGCTGAGACCGGCCAGCTCGGCGAGATCTCCGGGGAGTGCCTCTTCCGTAGGCTCATCGGTCGCGATCCAGGCGAGGTCGAGGCCGGCAGTCACCGCTTCGGGCACCGGCGGGATCTCGGACGCGGGTGGCGGCGGCGTCTCGGCCACCGGCGCGGATGCTTCGGCGGGTGCGATTTCGGGCGCGGGCGCGATCTCGGGTGCCGGTGCGGAGCGCAGCTCCGCGATAATGTCGCCGATCTCCTCGTTGTTCGGGTCCTGCTGGCGCAGCTCCTCGAAATAGCCGAGCGCCTCTTCGTTGCGACCGGCGGCGCGCGCGCTGTCGCCGAGCGAGCGGAGCGCGACCAGATTGTGCGGGTCCAGCCCGAGCACGCGCCGGAAGGCGTCCTCTGCCGCGTCGGTCTGCTGCAGTCCCATGAGCACGCGGCCGAGCACGACATGGGCGCTCGCGTAGCCGGAGTGCCGGAGCAGACCTTCTGCGAGAATCGTACGGGCGCGTTCCAGCTCCCCGGCCTTCCGGTAGGCCTCAGCCAGGTGGGTGAAAACGCGGCCTTCCGGATTACTCGCGTATAGCGCTTCCAGCTTTGCTATCTCGTCGCGACTCGATTCGGGCATTACCGCTCCAAAACGACATGTGGGGATGGTACCGGACGAAGGAAAAAAAGATAGGTTCGCACAAATGGGGAGTCAACGCGCTAATGCTGTAGGCGCAAGGATTTCCACGTTCGGCCGGTTGCTCGAAATGGCGCCCAGAATTACATTTCTCTGTTTACCCGTTCGCTCGGTCTCAGGCAATTTCGGAGTTCGCTAGTTCTATGATGCGTCAGATGCGAGACAACATGAAGTGGATCATGCTGATCACGGCGATCACCTTCGTGGGTCTCATGGTTTTCGGTTGGGGCATGGACATCACGGGCCGCTCCAGCGCGGCGACCACCGGCGGTGAGCTCGGCCGCGTCAACGGCGAGTCGGTTTCCTACCAGGAATGGCTCAGCGCGTACCGTAACCTCTACGACCAGCAGCAGCGGCAGAATCCGGGGCAGCCGATCGGCGCGGCGCTGAACCGCGAGATCGAGAACGCCGCCTGGGACCAGGTCGTGATGCAGAAGCTGGTCAACCAGGAGCTTCGGCGGCGCGGCATCGAGGTGACGAAATCCGAAATCCGGCAGGCCGCGCGCTTCGCGCCGCCGCCCGACATGATGGACAACGAGGTGTTCAAGACGAACGGTCAGTTCGACATCAACAAGTACCACCAGTTCCTGGCTTCGCCTTCGGTCGATCCTCAGCTGCTGCTGCAGCTCGAGGCGTACTACCGCGACATCATTCCGCGCAGCAAGCTCTTCTATCAAGTCACATCGGGCGCATACATGACCGAAGGCCAGCTGTGGCGGATCTGGCGAGATGCGCGCGAGACCGCGCGCGTGCGCTACATCGCGATCGATCCGGAGACCGTGGTGCCGGATGCGAGTGTCACGGTCACTGCGCGCGAAATCGAGAACTACTATGAAGACCATCAGGATGACTTCCAGCGTCCTGCCAGCGCGCGCGTGCGCTACGTGACCATCGACCGCACGCCGAACGCGGCGGACTCGGCGGCTGCGCTCGAGCGGGCGCGTAGCCTGCGCCAGGCGGCCATCGAGAATTTCGCGGAAGCGGCGAAGCAGTCCGCGGACTCGGTCTCCGCACGCCAGGGCGGCCAGCTCGGCAAGCTGCGGCGAGGCGCGACCGTGCCTGCATTCGAACAAGCCGTGTTCTCGTTGCCGATCGGGCAGGTGAGCGAGCCGGTGCTGACGCAGTTCGGCTATCACATTATCAAGGTCGAGAGCCGTACGGCAGAAGAGGCCGAGACGCGGCACATCCTGGTGCCGATCGAGCGCTCGCAGGCGCACGCGGACCAGCTGCTCGATCGCGCCGACTCGCTCGAGAGCCTGGGTGCCGACGGCTCGGTCCGGCGCGCGGCGCAACAGCTCGGCCTCCGGGTACGTGACGCGGAGCTGAACGACAGCACGCCCTACCTGCCGGCGGTCGGCAATGCCGGCGACGCCGCGCTCTGGGTCTTCCGCGATGCGGAGATCGGCGAGACGAGCGAGGTCTTCGAGACGCCGCAGGCGTTCTACATGGTCGAGGCGCTTTCGCGCAAAGAGGCCGGCGTGGTACCGCTCGAGCAAGCGACGCCCGAGATCACCGAGATCCTGAAGCGCCAGAAAAAGCTCGAGCGCGCAAAGGAGCTCGGACGCACCATCGTCGAAAAGATCCGCGCCGGCACGCCGATGCAGGAGGTCGCGCGGCAGTACCGTGTGCGCCTTGCGGAGGCCGGTCCGTTCAGCCGTCTCGAGTTCGTGCCGGGTCTGGGCCGTGCGAACGCCGCGATCGGCACCGCGTTCGGCCAGAAGGCCGGTCAGACCAGCGGTCTGGTCGAGGCCGAGGGTCTGCTCTTCGTTATCGAAACGCTCGAGAAGAAGGAAGCCGATCGCGCCGAGTTCGAGAAGGAGATGGAGGGCGCACGCCAGCGCATGACGCAGGCTCTCGCCGAGCAGCGCTGGAACGAGTTCCTCGCCGCGCTCAAGGAGAACGCAAGGATCGTCGACAACCGTGAGGCGGTCCGGCAGGCTCAGCAGGAGGCGACGGAGAATCCAGCCGCCGGCGTGCCGCTGGGGTTCTGATCAGAGCGGCGAGACCGCGCGAATCGCGAAAAAAGAGGGCGAGCCATGGTTGATCCGTTGCTCGCCCTCTTCGCTTCTGAACCTGGGTTCAGACGTTCTCTTTGTTCTCCGTCGAGGACGGAACCGCCGGCCGCTGCTGCGCGGGCGGCACCTGCGCGTTGTCCGCCGGCCGATCGATCTCGGAATTGATCTCGCGCATCGACTTCCTGAATTCGCGAATTCCCTTCCCGAGTCCCGAGCCCAGCTCCGGCAGCCGCTTGGCCCCGAAGATCAGCAGCAGGATGATCATCAGGAAGATCATCTCCGTGGGTCCAATGTTACCGAACATAACGTTTCGTCCTTAGAACCAGGATCGCATCACGAGGGCCACCAGCAGGATGCCTACCAGGCTCAGCACGTTCAGGTTGATCGTCAGCGGCCCGATGACGAACGCTACTGCTATGAAATCGAGGCTGAGCGGCCCGAGCGACGCCGACACCGCCGTCGTCAGGAACTCGCGCGCCGCGCTATCCGGCATGAAGACCACGGCGATCTTCGTGAACAGCGCGCCGAGGAAGAGGCCCACGATCACGGCCCAGACCATGCGCGGGATCATCCGTCTCGGTCCAATCATGCTACCCCACCACCCCTACAGGTTTCCGCGCGCCCCGACACTCCCACTCTCCCACTCTCCCATGCTCCCATGCTCCCTGGCAGGCTGCTAGTGCCTGCGGTCGATGACGTATGTCACGGCGTCCCGCAGCGCGTCCGTGGCAGCGCCGGGCGGAAGCGCGGTCAGCGCCGCCGCCGCGCGGTCGCCGTAGAAGCGCGCCCGCTCGAGGGCATACTCGGTACCGCCATGGGAGTGCACAAGCGCCACCAGGTGCTCGATGCCCGCGTCGGTCGGGTCCGGATCGGCAAAAAAGTGTTCGACGTCGCGCCGCGCCGCCGCGTCCATCACGCGCAGTGCGTGGATCAGCGGCAGCGTCATCTTGTGCTCGCGCAGATCGTGCCCGGCCGGCTTGCCGGTCGTCGCCTCGGCTTCGTTGTAGTCCAGCAGGTCGTCGGCGATCTGGAAGGCCATGCCGAGATCGTGACCGTACGCGGCCAGCGCGCCGCGATAGCGCGGCTCGCCGGCGACTGAGCCCATCTCACAGGCCGCCGACATCAGCGATGCCGTCTTGCTCGCGATCAGCCGGTAGTAATCCTCTTCCGTGAACCGGAGCGCATCACAGGAAACCAGCTGTCGCATCTCACCGATGCTCATCTCGTTCGCAGCGCGCGACAGCACCTCGAGCAGATCGATGCGGCCGAGCGCCGTCAGCTCCATCACGGAACGACTGTAGAGAAAGTCGCCCATGATGACGGCGGTCTGATGGTTCCACAGCGCATTGACGGCCGGCATGCCGCGCCGCAGTACGGAGTGGTCGACCGCATCATCATGAACCAGAGTTGCGAGGTGCACCAGCTCGACCAGCGCCGCCAGCGTCACCGCGCGCGCATGCGGACGCTCGCCGATTCGGTTGGAGAGCAACAGCAGGGTCGGACGAAACAGTTTTCCCCGCGCCCAAAGCAGGTGATCGTTCACCTGTTCGATCGCGGGCAAGTCCGAAAGCACGATGCGGCGCAGCTCAGACACGACACCCTCGAGCTGTGCCTGCACCGGCCGCTGTAATTGTGAGAGCTTCGGCAGACCCGTGCGAAGCATTTCAACTCCCTGTACGACGCAACGCGCTTGAGCTCAAAAAGCTAGGCCGCCTGCAGAGAGCTGTCAAAGCCGCGCGAGCCGCTGCGTCGTGTCCTGGAAGCCGATGTCGATGGCGACGATCTTCTCGAATGCCGCTCTCGCTTCCGCGCGCTGCCCGAGCTCTTCGTAGGCGCGGCCGAGATTGTAGTAAACACCCAGCAGCTCGGTCTCGTCGCTGTACGGCAACGTCGTCGCGCGATTCAGCACGGTGATCGCGACGCTGTACTGCTGCTTCAGCACGAAGCAGGAACCGAGCTCCTCGTAAACCTTGAGCTTCTCCTGGCCGGCGCGCAGCGCGGTCTGAAACTCGCCGATCGCCTCGTCGACCAGCCCCATTTCCTTGAACGCGATGCCGAGATCGTAATGGCTGCCCGCATCCTCCTTGGGAATCGACTCGGCTACTTTCTGCTTGAACTGCGCAAGCATGTCCGCGAAGTCCTTTTCTTCATCTCCGGTCGGCGGCTTCTCGGCCACCACGAAGCGCGTGCTGTCCTCGGCCTCTTCTTCGTCGTCCTCCAGGAATGAGGCGAGGTCGACGTATTCCTTTTTCGGAGGCGGAGGCGGAGGCGGAGGCGGAGGCGGAGGCGCTGCTGCGGCGATCGGCTCTGCGACGACGGGCACGGCGCCTTCGATCTCGACCGGCGGCAATTCGGTCACGACGTCCGCCTCCGCCTCCGCCTCCGCCTCCGCCTCCGCGAAGTCGTCGAAACCCGGCAGCGGCTCGGCTTCAGCCTCCGCCGCCGCCTCCGCCTCCGCGAAGTCATCGAAACCGGGCAGCTCGACCAGTTCCGCCTCCGCCTCCGCCTCCGCATCCGCCTCCGCCTCCGCCTCCGCCTCCGCCTCCGCGAAGTCGTCGAAGCCCGGCAGGCTGAGCGCGGCGTCGTCGAAAGTGTCTTCCCCGACTTCGGCCTCGGCTGCTTCTTCGAGGGTGGGCAGCTCGAAAGCCGCGGCGGGCTCCTCCTCCTCGAGCACTTCTTCGGGTGTGGGGCCCAGGGAAGATTCGAGGCCGATGTCGAGCGTCTCGACCTCCGTGACATCCGCGCCGCCGAAACCCGAGTCGATGTTGATGGAGCCGAAATCGCCGATATCACCGCCCAATTCGAGCCCGCCTTCGACACCGGTTTGCTCGATGGTGAGGGCCTCTTCTTCCGTTGGCTCCGGCTCGAGCGTGGTCACGGCCGCCGCGGGCGGTGCCGCCACCTGGTCCATGAAGCCCGGCAGCTGCTCCGTCTTGTGAGCGTGCGCGTGATGGTGGGGCGCTTCCTGCGCGGCACTTATGTCGGCGCTCGGATCGAGCGCGGTGATCTCGTCACGAATCGCATCCGCCTCCGCCTGCTGTCCGGCGGCGACGCGCAGGGCATACGCGCGCTTGAACTCCTCGACCGCGCGCTCGTTGCGATCGTGATCGCGCAGCTGGCGCGCCAGCAGCTCGCGTGTTTCGGGATCATCATTGACATCGGCGAGATCCGCGAGCGCGGCGAACGCCTCATCGAGCGCGCCCCTGCGGATCGACTTCTCGGCGTACTCGAGATACCAGCGGCGGGCATCGGTGAAGAAACCCTGCGATGCGCTGAACGCGCCGAGCTTCTTCAGCACATCGAGGCGGTTCGGGTCGTAGCGCAGCGCCTTATTGCAGAGTGCGATCGCGTTGTTGTAGAGACCGGCATCGGCGTAGCGATCCGCGGCCTGCTCGTAATAGGTGACGGCATCGCCTGGCCGGCCGAGCCGGACGTACAGATCACCGACGCGATTGTAGAGCGGAAGATCGAGCTCGGCACCATCACCCTGCTCTCCGAGCTGCAGCACCTGGAGATAGGCCTGGATGGCTTTGCCCCACTCTTCCTTTTGCTCGTGCTTGCGAGCGTCGTCTTTCAGCTTTGCAATGGCCTTCATGCAATCAAACTCGAGGGAGATCCCTGTGTCGCGCCATGTAGCGCGCCAGCTGCGTCGACAGCAGGCGTTCGGTCGTGAAGTTCTCCAGCTTCAGATCGTCAGGGGAGATCGCGTCCTGGAGCCGGTCCGGGATCATGCCGATCACTTCCGTCTTTACGACCCTGCCGCCTCTGGCGCTCGCCAGATCGCGCACCCGGTAGAAAACCTCGGCCGGCGACGCGTTCTCTACGTTCTCGAGATTGATCGAGATCTGAAGCGCTCCGCGGCGGGGCAGCTCGAGGGCCAGCGCGCGCACGCCCCGCATGCCGCCGCCCGTTTCGCGAATCTCGCGCGCCACCGCTCGCGCATCGTTCAAGTCGATCGCGTCGACCCAGATGTTCCACGCCAGCAGGACCGGCCGCGCACCTACGCAGCAGGCGCCGGCACTCGGGTGCGCGCCGGCGTGCATCCAGCCTGATGGCAATAGATCAGGCTCGCGCCCGTCCGGCCAGCCAACGACGAGTGACTCGAAGCCGCCTCTGCGCAGCGCCGCCAGGTCCCGGCCCGGCGGGTTGGACGCGTGGCTGTAAAAGTAAACGGGTAATCCGACTTCTTCTGCGAGGCGCTGTCCCACCCGCCGGGCACTCTGCCGCGCCTCGTCCATGCTGAGAGCGGCGAGCGGCACCAAGGGGAGAACGTCGATCGCGCCAATCCGTGGGTGAACGCCGCGGTGCCTGCGCAGATCGATCCGGCCCACGGCCACGCTGGCGCCCGCCACGGCCGCCTCTTCAACCAGGGCGGGTGCGCCAATGACCGTGATGACCGAGCGGTTGTGGTCGGGATCGGCCGACCAATCGAGTACCTCGGCGCCACTCGCGCGCATCGCATCGGCGATCGCCTCGACGACCGCCAAGTCACGGCCTTCACTGAAGTTGGGTACCGCCTCGAGGACCCGGGCGGTCATTCGGTCGAAGATATGGGCAAGGCATTCATCTCACAAGCTAGATAACACGGCGTCCGGCTTTCCAGACAGCTGCAAGCGGCGGCACGTCGAAATGATACGGGATCTCGACATGACTGCCGGCGCGCCAAGCGACGATGTCCGCCCGAGCGCCGGGTGCCAGGCTGCCGACGTCCTCCAGGCGGAGCGCCCGCGCGCCGCCCGCGGTCGCGGCCGCAATGGCTTCGAGCGGGGTGAGCTGCATCTGCGAGCACGCCAGGGTCAGCACGAGCGGCAAGCTGGCGGACGGCGCGGTGCCGGGATTGAAGTCGGTCGCGAGCGCAATGGTGGCGCCGGCATCGATCAGCTTGCGGGCGGGCGCGTAGCTCTTTTTTCCCAGGAAGAAAAGCGTGGCCGGCAGCAGGGTGGCCACCGTGGCGGAGGCGGCGAGCGCGGCAATGCCGGCCGCGCTGATGGCGCCCAGGTGATCCGCCGATGCGGCGCCCAGCTCGGCCGCCAGCTCGGCCGCGCCGCTGTTCTCGAACTCATCGGCGTGCAGCTTGGGAATGAGGCCGTGACGCGCGCCGGCCGTGAGAATCGCGCGCGTTTCGCTCGCCGTGAATGCGCCCGGCTCCATGAAGACGTCGCAGAAGACCGCCAGCTTCTCCTGCGCGACCACCGGAATCATCTGATCGGTGACGAGCGCGACGTAGTCGGCCCGCCGGTCGCGGTACTCGAGCGGCACGTCATGCGCACCGAGAAACGTCGGCACGATCTCCAGCACCGTATGCTCGCTCACGCGGCGGATGACGCGCAGCAGCTTCAGCTCGTCCGCGACGCTCAGGCCGTACCCGCTCTTGATCTCGACCGTGGTCGTGCCGTGCCGCAAGGCAACGTGCAGGCGGGCGAGCGCGCTCTCGACCAGCTCATCCTCCGAGCGCCGGCGCACGTCGAGCACCGATGCGTTGATGCCCCCGCCGCGCCGGGCAATCTCCATGTAATCGAGACCGCGACTGCGCAGCTCGTATTCGGCGGCGCGCCACTTCCCGAAAACGGCGTGCGTATGCGAGTCGACGAAGCCGGGCGTCAGCACCTGTCCCGAGCAGTCCACGCGCTCGGCATCATGGAAGCGTGACGTCAGCTCGGTCTGCGGCGCGAGCGCAATCACGCTGCCGTCCCGGACGGCGAGCGCGTGATCGCGCACGGCCGTGCGGCCGTCTACGATTTCACTGGCGTGCACGAACAGCAGCGTTTGACTCACGCGGGCGGCAGCTCGAGGTGGAGGGATGCCAGTCGGCCGGAGTGCACGAAAGCGGTCAGCGCCTCGATGTCGCGCGCCAGCTCGCGATCCTGGTCCAGTGCGGGCACCAGGTTCCGCACCAGCTGATACGCGCGCTCGACGCCCAGGCCCGGCCTGAGTGGCTTCAGGAACTCGAGCGCCTGCGCCGCGACCATGAGCTCGATCGCGACTACGCTCTCGAGCAGTCGCGCCGCCTCGCGCGCCTTGATGGCGGCGTGCACACCCATCGACACGTGATCTTCCTTGTTGTTGTCGGTCGGCACGTTGTCGACACTGGCCGGGTGCGCACGCAGCCGCAGGTCCGCGACCAATGCGGCGGCAACGATCTGGGGCATCATCATGCCCGAATTCACGCCGGCTTCCCTGATCAGGAAGGCGGGCAGCCCGGAAAGCGCGGGGTCGATCAGGCGCGCGACGCGCCGCTCACTGATGGATCCGATATCAGCCGCAACGATCGCGAGCAGATCCAGCACCTGCGCGACCGGCTGGCCATGAAAGTTGCCACCACTGAGCACGAGCCCTTCCTCCGGGAAAATCAGCGGATTGTCGGTCGCGCTGTTGGCCTCGGTCTCGAGCACCTGTTCCACGTACGTGAATGCCTGGCGTGCCGCGCCGTGCACCTGCGGCATGCAACGCAAGGAATACGCGTCCTGCACGCGCGGATCGTTCTCGCGGTGCGATTCACGGATTTCGGACTGCTGCAGCAGCATCCGCAAGCGGGTAGCGCTTTCGATTTGCCCGGCGTGCGGGCGCGCGCGCTGGATGGCGGGATGGAATGCGTCGGGTGTGCCGCGCAGCGCTTCGAGGCTCATGGCACCCGCGACGTCCGCCGCATCGATGCAACGCGCGACGTCCTGCAGCGCGAGAATGCCGATGCCGGTCTGTACCTGCGTACCGTTGTTCAGCGCAAGCCCTTCCTTTGCCTCCAGGCGGATCGGCCGCAGCCCCGCGCGTTGCAGCGCTTCTGCACCGGCTACGCGCGCGCCCTGGTAGTACGCTTCGCCTTCGCCGATCAGCACGAGCGCGAGATGCGAGAGCGGCGCGAGATCACCCGATGCGCCGACACTGCCGCGCGCGGGGATGACCGGGTGAACGCGGCGATTGATCAGCTCCAGCAGCAGCTCGATGACTTGCGGGCGCACGCCGGAGTGGCCGAGAGCCAGCACGTTGGCACGTAGCAGGGCGATCGCGCGCACTTCCTCTTCCGGCAGCGGCTCGCCAATGCCGGCCGCGTGACTGCGCAGCAGGTTGAGCTGGAGGTCTCGAATGCGCTCGCGCGGGATGACCACTTCGGCGAGCGCGCCGAAGCCGGTGGAGATGCCGTAGACGACCCGGTTTTCGGCGAGCACGCGGTCGACCACCGCGCGAGCCGCGTCTACGCGCCGGCGCGCGTCATTGGACAACCGCACGTGGGTGGCGGACGCGCGCGCGATGCGCTCCACATCGCTCAGGCGCAGCGTGCTGCCGGTGAGATCGAGGGTTTCGGACATGCCCTCGAAGATAAGCGGCTACTGGAGGGTGCGCACGTTACTGCGTTGCGTGTAGTCGAACTTGATGTCCGGATTCGCGCGCAGCTTGACGTTGAACACGAAGCTGAAGTTGCCGTTCTGGGCCTTCATGAAGTTGAAATTGGCATCCCAGTCGTGCATCTGGCGCGTGAACGTCAGGATATGGTCCGTGAAGTTCTTGGTGGAGAAGGAGTAGCCGGTGCTCCAGGTCACGTGCCACTGTTCCGTCGGCTGGAAGCTGACGTTGCTCGTCATCATCTCGTTGCCCTCGCGCGCGATCCCGGTCACGGCGCCTGCGCGCGGCCGCTCCATGGTCAGGTTGAATGACGCGTTCCATGAGCCGACCGGCCCGCGCGCCGGCACGTTCTGCTGGCCCCGGTTCCGGTTTCCGATCAGGCTGTAATCCGGCGTCGCCGCATCGGTCGGGTTCGGGCCACCCTGCGCTTCGGCAGGCGTCGGCGTCTGCGCCGACCCCGTCGCCGGCGGTGCGTCCGGCTCCTTGCCGAGACCGAGCATGCGGAAAATCCAGGAGTTATTGCTCAATGAGAAGCTTGCGCTGATGCGCTCGAGATGCGGTGAAAAATCGCGGTCGGGCAGGTCGCCGCCGCCGATCGTGCCGCCTTCATCCCCGGCAAACAGATCATGAGTCAGCGTTAGCTGGAGACCGCGCAGCAGGTCGGAATTGAGCGAATTGCTGATGGTCGCGTTCTGGAATCCGCGCCCCTCGCGACCGGCCACGAAATCGTAGGCGACCGCGTCGGTCGCGAGCGACAGCACCATCACCTTGCGCGCCTGCGGCAGACGACGCGGCCTGGTCGGATCGACGGTTGTGGAATCGATCGCAGCGCTGTCAGCTCCTTCGGTGCGCTCGTCCTCCTTGTACTTGCCCTCAATCGTCTGGGTCAGGCCGATCGAGATCGAGTTGCGCTCCCGCGAACCCGTGCCGCCGAACAGCGCGACCCGCAGCGAATCGAGCGGATTGATGGCCGCTTCCGGCGAATACGTGTAAGTGATGGTCGGCGAAAGGCGGTGACGCAGACGCTCGATCGGGCCGAGACCCGGCCAGAAGCCGAACAGGTCGGCTTTCAGTGAGGCGTTCAGGTCCAGGCGCAGCGGCGCACTCACCAGCGGGTTGCCGGGAATCGTGTCGCGCCGCTCCAGCTGCTGCGCGAGCGTGATGCCCGGAGTGAACGTCGTCGTCCCGATCAATCGCTGCTGGAAATTCAGGCCGGTGCGCCAGCCCATGCGCTGCCGCGCGACGAAGATCGTGTCCTGGGTGCCGGCGCGCGTGCCGGAGGCGCGATCGAAGTTCGCATCGAAGGACTGCGACCAGGACAGCCGGCCGAGGTTGAAGCTGCTCGACGCTGTGCTGGTCAGGCCGGACGGATCGAAGTCGGTATTGGCGAACTGGGTCGCAGTGCGCCGCAGCTGCGCGCTCGACGTCCAGGTCGCGTTGTTGTACCAGCGTGTGGTGCCGGTCGCCGGGAAGAGCGTGACGGTCGCGAAGTTGATGCCGACCGACGGCAGTACGAGATCGACGCGATCGTCCGCGAGACTCTGGTTGCGCGAGGCCTGCAGGCTGACGGAGCCCCAATCGAAGCGCCGGCTGAGACCCGCGTTGGAGATGATGTCTCTGCGCAGCTCGCGCGGATCGAACGCGCTCTCCTCGATCAGGTCGGTCGAGGACGTGTACTGCGCATCGGCGCGCAGGCTCATCCGCTCGGACGGCTCCCAGTTATGCTGGGCCGCAACCGTGAATTCGCGCCTGCCGTTCGCGCGCCAGAAGCGCTTGAAGGTGGCGCCGCCCTGCATGAAATCGAGCGGGAAATTGTAGTCGAAGGAGCCCTCGAGGGCGGTGTAGTTGTCCGACCACCAGTCGAGCGAGAGCTGCGATCCCATGGTTTCGCTGATCGCCCAGTAGAAGCCGACGTCGCGAATGCGGCGGTCGTAATTCGCGTTGCGGCGCACGATGTCGTTGATCGAGAACTCCGGCATCAGGATGCCGCTGCGGCGGCCGCGCTTCATGCTCTGCATCATGAACGGCAGCCAGAACACCGGCACATCCCCGAAGTTGAGGGTGACGTTGCGGGCGACCATCACATCGCCGCTCACGACCTTCACCTCCTTGGCCGCGAAGTGGTAATGCGGCTCCTCGAGGCTGCAGTCCGTGAACTGCGCCTCGTGGGTGTAGAGATCGCGGCCGCGCGAGTACAGATCGCCGGTGACGAACCAGTTGGCGCCTTCGCTCACCTGGGTGCGCGCGCCGGACGCCATGCCGACCCGTCTGCGCGTGTCGTAGCAGATCAGGCGGCTTTCGACGGGTGCGCCGGTGGCATCCCCCGTCAGCACCGGATTGCCGTAGCCACAGGCGACGGCGGTCACCTCGTCGAAGGTCAGCAGCGAGTCCGCGCTCATAGTCTGGCCCTCGCGGATCACGGCGGCTTTCTCCTCGGGCGTACCGAACAGCACGAGGCGCTGGCTGTCGGCCGCGAAGTCGGCCGCGGTACCGCGATACTGAGTGGGCTCGAAACCGGCCAGCTCGAGCAGAGCGCGGCTTACCGAGTCGGTCGCCATCTCGAGCGCGGGCTGCTGCGCCTGGCCGTTGCGCGGCGTAGGCGTGACCGGCCGCTCGGTCGGCAACGGCATGGTATCACGCTGCGTCGTATCCCGGATCTCCGACTGGCCGAGATTGCGCAGCTTCTCCAGTACGATCTCGCGCGTGGTCTTCGGCCGGATCGTGTCCTGCTGCGCCGGCTGCTGCGCGTGCGCGGCCGGCGCGCACAGCAGCGCCGCCACGAACGCGGCGGCCGCGGTCGAGAGCGACTGCTTGCGGCGCCGGCGCTCCACCAGCTTCGCCAGCACAATGCTCAGCTCGTACAGCAGGATCAGCGGGCCCATCATGAAAATAGTCAGAGTAATCGCATCCCCGGGTGTCGCGAAGGCGGCGATCAGCGCGATGCCGGCGACCGCGAAGCGACGCTTCTCCGCCAGGAATTTGGATGTGACCAGTCCCAGCGCGGAGAGCACCAGCACGACGACCGGCAACTCAAAAAGAATGCCGAACGCGAGCAGCACTTTGACCACCAGCGAGATGTACGGCCCGATCACGATGTTCTGCTCGAGCGTCGCGGTCTGGAAGCCCATGAAGAACTCCAGCGTCATGGGCAGCACAATGTAGTACGCGAGCGCCACGCCACAGGCGAAGAGAACGAGACCGAGATAGAGTGCCGGCACGATCGCGCGCTTCTCGCGCGGCAGCAGCGCGGGTGAGACGAAGCCCCAGACCTGCGCGGCCACAATGGGAAACGCGAGCAGCAGGCCGACCGTGATCGCCAGGCCGAGAGTCACGAAGAATGGGTCGCCGGGACTGAGATATTTGAGCTTGGCCTCGCCGATCAGCGGGCGCAGTGGATCGATGAGCAGCTCGAGCGCGTTGAAATGGGTTACGACGAAGAAGCCGGCCATCGTGCCGAGGACGACGGCCG
>JBQTJO010000356.1:0-2228 GCA_052387015.1 Gemmatimonadota bacterium | reverse complement strand
GTGCATCGCCGCATTCTCTACGCGATGCTCGAGGCCGGCCTGGGCGCCGGACGTCCCTCCCGAAAAAGCGCGACCGTGGTGGGCGATGTGCTCGGCAAATACCACCCGCACGGCGACCTGTCGGTTTACGAAGCCATGGTCCGCATGGTCCAGGACTTCGCCATGCGGTACCCGCTGGTGGATGGCCAGGGCAACTTCGGCTCCGTCGATGGCGACAACGCCGCTGCCTACCGCTATACCGAGGCGCGGCTCACGCCTTTCGCGATGCAGCTGCTCGCGGACATCGACAAGAATACCGTCGACTTCACGTCCAATTTCGACGGCCGTCTCGAGGAGCCGCTGGTCATGCCGGCGCGCGTGCCCAACCTGCTGCTCAACGGCAGCAGCGGCATCGCGGTCGGCATGGCAACCAACATTCCGCCGCACAATCTGAACGAGATCGCGGCGGCCGTGCACCATCTGATCGCGCATCCGAAGTGCACGCCCGATGACCTCATGCAGCTCGTCCCCGGTCCGGACTTTCCGACCGGCGCCTACATCGTCGGCACCGACGGCATCAGGGACGCGTATCGCAACGGCCGCGGCCGCATGATCATGCGCGCGGTTGTGCAGCGTGAGAGGCTGCGCGGCGGCAAGGAACAGCTGGTCGTCACGGCGCTGCCGTACGGCGTCTCGAAGGCGAAGGTCATCGAACAGATCGCGGAGCTGGCGCGCAGCCGCAAGGTCGAGGACATCAGCGATCTGCGCGATGAGTCGGACCGCGACGGCATGCGCATCGTGGTCGAGCTGAAGCGCGGTGCCCGCCACAAGCCGATCCTCGCCACGCTGTACAAGCAGACGCATCTGCAGGCGACCTTCGGCGCCATCATGCTGGCGCTCGATCACGGTGTGCCGCGCGAGCTCAACCTGAAACAGCTGCTCGAGCGCTTCCGCGATCACCGCCTGATCGTGATCCGCCGGCGCTCGCAGTACGAGCTCGATCAGGCGCGCGCCGAGGCGCACATCATTGACGGGCTGCTGATCGCGCTCGCCAACATCGAGGCGGTCGTACGCGTTATCCGCAAGGCCATGAACCGCGATGATGCCGCTGAGAAATTGCGCAAGAAGTTCGAGCTTTCGGAGAAGCAGGCCAACGCGATTCTCGACATGCGGCTGGCCAGGCTGACCAGCCTCGAGACTCAGGAGCTGCAGACCCGGCTGCGCGAGCTGCAAAAGCAGATCAAGGAACTGGACAAGCTCCTGGCCAGTGAGAAGCTGCAGCGCAAGGCGCTGCTCAAGGAGCTGGACGAGGCGGTCGCGAAGTTCGGCGATGCGCGCCGCACCCGGATGCTCGAGGCCAACACCGGTTTCGAGGTCGAGGATCTGGTCGCGCAGGAGCAGGTCGTGATCACGCTGAGTCACCAGGGTTACATCAAGCGCGTGCCCATGGCGCTGTACCGGCGGCGGGTCGGCGCGGGCAAAGCCGTCGCGGGTGCCGAGAAGTTCGGCGATGATTTCCTCGAGCACGTCTTCGTCGCGAGTACGACCGATACGCTCGTGTTCTTCACCGATCGCGGCCAGGCGCATGCGCTGGGCGTCACCGACGTGCCCGAGGGCGCGCGCACCAGTCGCGGCCGCTCGATCGCGCAGCTGTTCAGCATCGAGCGCGGCGCCCGCATCAATGCGCTGGTCGCGGTCGTGGCATTCGATCCGGAACGCAATCTCATGTTCCTGACCGCGCGCGGCACCATCAAACGGACAGCGCTCGACCAGTTCGAGAACGTGCGCTCGAGCGGCATTGCCGCGATCAAGCTGGCCGATGGCGACCGGCTGCTCGACGTGCAGGTCTCCGATGGCAGCAGCGATGTCGTCCTGGTCACACGGCAGGGGCGCGCGATCCGCTTCCCGGAAGCCGCTGTGCCGACCATGGGCCGCACCGCCCAGGGCGTGAAAGGGATGGGTCTGCGCGCCCGCGACAGTGTGATCGGCATGGTCATCGTGCGGCGCGATGCGACGCTGTGCACGGTCACCGAGCTGGGCTACGCGAAGCGCACGGCCGTTGCCGAGTATCCGGTCCAGCATCGAGGCGGCATGGGCACCATCACGCTCGATGTCACCGACAAGAGCGGGCCGCTGGTCGGCGCCAGGGAAGTTCTGCCGGGCGACGAGCTGATGATCATTTCAGCGAGCGGCGCCGCGAGCCGCGTGCCGGCCGACTCGATTCTCGTGCAGGGCCGCGCGACGCAGGG
>JBQTJO010000355.1:0-12041 GCA_052387015.1 Gemmatimonadota bacterium | reverse complement strand
ACGCGATCAGCGCGGCGCCCATCTTCTCCAGCACCAGCAGATGCACGCGCCGAACGGAGGCACGGTCCTGCTCGTGCACCAGATCGTAGAAGGTGGTGCCGGTCAGCTCGGATGGCTCGTAGCCGAGCAGGCCGGCCGATGCGGGCGAGACGTAGAGGTAGCGGCCCTCCCACGACGCGACACTGATCATGTCGGAGGAGTACTCGGTCAGGAAACGGTGCCGTTCCTCGCTGGCCCGCAGGTCTTCCGATGCGCGCCGCTGGCGCGTGATGTCGAGCACCGCTTCATGCGCGAGCACGCGTTGCCGGTTCGGGAAATTCGCGACCCGCGCTTCGTGCAGAACCCAGTGGATGTCGCCGCGCGACGAGAAAACCCGATACTCCCCCACGAACGGATCGCCGGTGTCGATGCACTGCTCGACCTGTGCGAGCACCCGCTCGTGATCGTCCGGATGGATGCGCCGCAGCCACGGGATCTGCTTGTCGGGCTCGCCATCCGTGCCCGGAATGACGTTGTGCAGGGAAGGGCTCGTGTAGGGGCCGGTCAGTCGATGCTGCCGCTCCGTCTCTTCGACGGCCTCCTCGATGCGGGGCTGGATGACTTCATCGATGGCGGCGCCGAGATCGTGAAGGCTGTACGGCTTGCGGCAGTACGTCAGGCCGGTTACGAGGTCGGCCAACGCGCGATGCGCGGATTCTTCGGTCGTAGTCACGATGATCGGCAACCCCGGCCAGCGCGTACGGATCTCTTCGATCAGCCACATGCCCGAGCGACCCGGCATGTTCACGTCGGTGATGACGAGGTCTACTTCCGCGTCCGTCAGGCGGCCGAGCGCGTAATACGCGTTTTCGGCCTCGAAGACCGTGGCACCGCGGGAAGCGAGGTACTTGCGCACGAGTTGGCGCGCGGGGGCGTCGTCGTCCACCACGAGAACTCGCGCATCCAGCTGCGTATAAAATATGGTTGACATGATAGCAATTACGAGACTTGCGCTGGCAGGGAGAGCAAGCAAGCTATAGTCGCGGCCGTGCGGGAACAAGGGCGTCGCTCGTGACGAGGCGTAAGATGAAGCGGCATCACTGGTTAGTACGGCTGACGCATTCGGATCCCGCTCAGCAGCCCAGCACCACCGTGCGTTCATCGAAGCTGATCTGCACGCCGATTTTGGAAACCCGCACCGCAGCGAGCGGCGTGGTGACGACGTCCGCGCCGGTGCAGCCCGGCGCGGGGTTGGTCGAGATGACCGTGACGTGCAGGCCGGCTTCGGTCGAGCGAGCGCCGGTGATCGCGATGGCGTAGCCGGCGGTGCGCCGCTCACCGAGCGCGGCAACCAGCACATCCTCGCGCGCAAAATCGACTTTCGGCACCGCGCCCGGCGCGCCGGTCGACGACACCATGTCCGCCCACAGCCGGCTCCAGCTCTCCTCATCGCGGATGATCATGCGGCGCGGCTCGCGCAGACTGCTGTAGAGGGTTGCGAACAGCGGCTGCACGGCGGCGGCCGGCGGCGCATCGATTGCTGTAATCTCGGGCGCGCCGGAGCAGGCACAGATAAGGACGGTCGTGATCAGCGCTGACTTCCGCATGGCGGAAGCTGGTAGTGCAAGCTACGTGCTCGCCGCGAGCACCGGCTCCGTTTCGCTGTGCGCGATCGCGATCTGGCCTTCGTGTTTTCGCATCATGGTCATGAATGCGCGTGCGAGTTCCGCATCGAATTCGGTGCCCGCCTGCTCCTCGATATAGGCGAGCACGCGCTCGCTCTCCCACGCGTCGCGGTACGGCCGGGTGGTGCGCAGGGCATCGTAGACGTCACAGATGTGCACGACTTTGCTCGCGTAGTGACAGTCGCGGCGGAACGCCATGGCCGGATAGCCGCCGCCGTCGATCATGATGTGGTGCTCGTAGGCGACTACCGCGGCCAGGTCCAGCTGCTCCTCGGTCTCGATGATGATGCGGGCGCCGTCCACCGTGTGCAGGTTCATGATCTGACGTTCTTCGGCCGTCAGCTTGCCGGGCTTGGTCAGAATCTCGTGCGGAATCCTGACCTTGCCGATGTCGTGCAGCAGGCCGGCCACGCCGAACGTGCGCACGTCGCGTTTGCCGAGACCGGCGTGTTCGGCCAGCGCCATGGCCAGCACCGACACGTTGAGCGAGTGCGTGGTCGTGTACTCGTCGAAGCTGCGCAGCCGCAGCAGCGGGATCAGCATCTGGCGGTCGCCGTGCATCGCGACCGAAAGCGAGCGCACTACCGCTTCGGCCTCGGCGAGGTGGAGCTCGTTACGGTCGTGCAGCTGGTGGTGCAGCCAGCGAACGGTCTCGGCCTCGGCATCGAGAGAGTAGCTGGTGGTGGCAACCGTAACCGGCTGATCCGTGATTTCGCCCTTGACACCGACGCTGCCGAATCTGATGCGCGAGCGGCGCAGCTGGCGCGCCTCCGCGCTGCCGACCGCGCAGAGGGTCAGCCGCGCCAGCACCTCTTCGAGGAACTCCTCGAAATCGGCGCGATCCACACCCGCCTCGAACTCGAGCCGCTGTACGCCGGCATTCGCGAGCCGCGGCCCCCAGTCCCAGGATTTCAGCTCCCGCACCGGCTGCTTGCCGCAGACGATTTCGTCGCCGAGAAACGTGAAGACCGGGTTCGGCAGGCGCGCCTGCAGATCGAGCAGCGCCTGATACGCGCTGTCGATCACACGCTCGCGCGCGGGATGCCCGTCCGTGTACAGCGTCATGGTCGCGAGTGACTGCGCGAATGCGGTCAGGAACAGATACGCTTCGTTCATCGCGCTGCTTCTCCCCTCGCGAGCGCCGCCGCAATCTCCGTGTGCCTGGCTGCGCGCGCGCGGCTCAGCACCGGTTTCACGCGCGCGTCGTGAGACCAGCGCTCCGCCAGCGCGGCGAGCGCGGTGAGCATGGCCGGCGTGGGCTCGGCCAGCCTGGGCGCACCGAACAGGGTTTTGCCCGCGACCACGACGCGCAGCAGCGTGTCGACCGCGAGCAGCGAGCGCGACTGCCCGAGTGCGCGCACGAGCTGAGGCTGCAGGTCTGCGGCGAGAGCGCGGTCGCCGAGTCGCGTCGCAATGATCGGAAGCGCGGCATCGGGAACGCCGTGCTTCACGGCTGCGGCGAGCGCAATGCGGAAGGCGCGGTCATCCGTGTCCTTGAGACCGGCAACGACGGCGCGGTCGCGCTCGATTTCGATGCGCAGCCACATGGTCAACGCCTCGCGCCGCACGCGCGCATCCGCATGGCGGGCGAATTCGGCCGGCGCGAACGAGTCCGGCACGTGGCCAATCTCGTTCAGGATCGCGAGCACGTTGCGCTGAACGTACCAGCGTGAGTCGGTGAGCCGCGCGCTCAGCGCTGCCGCCGCGCGCGCGCCGGTCGCCACCAGCCGCCGGAACACACCCATACGCGTGGCGCGCGACTCGGATTGGGTCAGCGCGTCGAGCAGGATCGCGGTCGCAAGCGGGCTGTCGATGCGGTCGAGCAGTGCGCCGAGCGCGTGAAAGTCGACATGGTCGCGGCCGAGCAGCGCGCGGATGTTGGATTCGGTGGCGAGGTGCTCCCAGAGCTGTCGGGCGACGAGATTGCCGGCCGGGGTGTCCTGGAGCGTTGCGACCAGATCGGCGAGGGCACCGGCGTCCTCGAGCGCAGCGACGGCGCGCCAGAACGGCACACCGACCGCTTCGACTTCGATCGCCATCTGCACGATCCGAATCGGCTCGGGCGCATGCGTGTCATCGACGCGGTTCTCATCGGCGGCGCCAAGGGACAGGCTCTGCAGCGCGCGCGTGTACGCATCCGGATTCGGATCCGCGAGCGACCAGCCCTGCACCAGCTCGCGCACCTGCTCGCGCAATGCGGTGTCTGCTTGCGCCTGCAGCGGTGTCTGTGTGCCCTGCTCGGCAAACGCGGACAGCTTGGACAGCATGCGCACCAGCGAGCTCGAGATGGTCTGGCCCGAGCTGGCCGCGGCGGCGCGCACGATCTCGACGACGGCGTCCGCGGCGAGACTCTCGGTTGCATCCAGCGCGAATTGCCGGCGCTGGGCCAGGCTGCCGCCCATCTCGACGAGACGGCCAAGCGTACCGGGATCGAGCGCGCCGATCAGGCGCGACATGCGCCGGCGCACTGCGCTCGAGCCGGCGCCGCCGTCGCGCTTCAGCTCTTCGGCGAGCTGAAGCAGATAGCCGACGATCACCTGGTCGTAGGCCTGTGCCTGCGGATGCTCATTGATGGCGTGTGCGACGACGGTGGGATCCGTGCTCTCCGGCTCGGCGTCCCTTTCCTCTGCGGCGAGCGCGGCCCGTGCGAGGCCGATCCAGAGCTGTGCCGAGCGCGTGCCCTGCTCGCGCTGCTCGTCGTCGGCGGTATCATCCACGTCAGCGGAATCACCGACCAGCTCCAGCTGATCGTACGTCAGAGGATAGAGTCTCAGGCAGTCCCAACGCTGAAGCACTTCCGGACCGCCCAGTCCGAGCGGCCGCTCGCCGCGCTCCGCTTCGACCGCGACCAGCTGCATCATGTCGACGACCTCCCGCGTCGACACGCCGCGTTGAAATACGACGGCGCCGATGTGCTGGCGGTGGAATTTTTCGGCGAGGCTGCACAGGACCGGGTGGCGCGGGTCGGTCGCAACGCCTTCAATGACGAGTTGGCGGCGTGCAACGCCGATTGAAACGGAAGCGCGATCCGCGAGCAGCGTCGCGAGCCGCTGGACAACGCCACCGGCCGACCTGTCCTGTGACGGATGGCCGGCTGGATACATGGAAGTGCGATGCAGCGCGATGGAGAATTCGACGAGAAACTCACTGAGTTCCGTCGAGAGCGCCATCCGCTCGGGCGTGCCTGTGCTTCGGCTCACATTCCAGAGTGGCAGCGTCGGGCACGAAGGTCAAGTCAGGCGGCGCGCCGGCCGCGTTGCAGCAGCTCTTCGACTTTGCCGCGGATTTCCGGCAGCGGCGCCGGTTTCGCCAGGTATGCATCACAGCAGCCGCACGCGAGGATCGCTTCCGCTTCGCCGGCGCCGGCCAGCGCGGTCAGCGCGAGAACCGGCACGTAATCCGGGGCCATCTCACGCTTGATCCACTTGCCGGTCTCGATGCCGTCGATGCCGGGCAGCTGCAGATCGAGCAGCACGAGATTCGGCTTGAAGCTGCGGGCGAGCGTGATTGCATCTTCGCCGCGGCGTGCCGTCTCGACGCGGTACTCCTGCGACAGCAGCTCGCGCAGAATCGCCAGCAGATCCGGATTGTCTTCCACGATCAGGATGCGCGCGCTCATGCTCAGTCTCCTGCGCCGTCGCGCGCCAGCGAGTCGAGCGCGATCGTCAGCCGCGTGGCGATGCGCCGCCGCGATATCGAGCCGAGCCGCTTTTCGATGCGCTCGGAAATCGCGATGCCGGCAGCTTTCAGCGTCGCCACGATTTCATCCCGCAGGTCGCCCCTGGCCCTGCGGTACACGTCCGGGTGGATGATCAGCTTGTCGTCGACGATCTCGACGAGAGTGTAGGCCACCTCGAAAGGCACCGCTTCGATGTGGAAGCTGCGCGTCATGGTGCGGCTCGCGTGCAATTTCGCGAGCAGCGCGGGCTCGACGCGCGGCGTACGATACTTGTGAATCAAATGCGCCAGCTCGACCACATCGCGATCGCTGATACGTATGCAGCCGTGCGAAGCCGGAATGCCGAGATCGTCCTCGTGCGGCGTGCCGTGGATGTACAGCAGATTCGCGAAATAGATCTTCACGCGACCCATCGGATTCCGCGGTCCGGGCGGCGTCGGTCTTTCATTGCGCGCCCAGGCCGACTTGGGCGGGTGCCACCAGGGATTCCAGATCACACGCGAAATTCTGTAATCGCCCGGCGGCGTCGCGAATTCGCGGCGGCCGGCGGATATGGCGTAGCTGCGCGTACGCGAACCGTGCTCGTACACGTCCAGGCGGCTGGCCGGAATATTCAGCACGAGCCGCAGATCGGGCGGCGGCGCGGAGAACCTGAAAGTAGCGGCAGCGATCAGGGCGCAGAAAACCAGCACGGCGCCCAGCCCAAGAAACTGCTTAGTGCTTCTCATACGGGAAGTTAGAGGAGCAAGGTGTGTGCCCCCTCGAGGTAGTTGCCGAAGCGGGCCAGAGCGGCGCGCAATACGTTCGCCTGGTTGCCGTAACCAATGCGCACGAACCCATCCATTCCGAAGTGATCACCCGGCACAATCAGCACGCCGTGATCGGCGCGCAGACGCTCGGCCAGCGTGGCAGAATCGACGGACAGGCGGTAGCGCGCATAGAGAATCGCGCCTGCTTGCGGCGGCGTATACGAGAAAATGCCGGCCGCGTCGAGCCAGCTGCTGAGAATCGGCAGATTCGCATGGAGGTAGCTGCGGGTACGCTCGAGCACGCGCGGACGCACGCCGGGCTCGAGTGCGACGGCGGCAATTCGATCGGTCAGCTCGCCGGGCGAGATGGTCAGGTAGTCCTTGCGTGCCCACAGCCGATCGGCGAGCTGCTCGGGCGCGACGGCCCAGCCGATACGGAGCCCGGGCAGACCGTACGCTTTCGAGAGCGAGCCCGTTGCGACTACGCGCTCGTACTCCCCGAAAAACGATGGAGTTTCGTCGCCGGCAAGCTCGGCGCCGCGGTACACCTCATCTGCGAGAATCCATGCGCCCGCGCGCTGAGCCGCATCGATTACGGCCGCGCGCGCAGGCGGATTCAGGATCGCACCGGTCGGGTTGTTCGGGTTCGTCACCACGACGACGCGCGTCCGATCGGTGATCGCGTGCTGCAAATCACCGGCATCGGGTTGCCAGCCATTCTCCTCGCGCAGCCAGATCTCCCGGACTGTCACCCCGAAGTTGCGCGCGAGTCCGCTGGCCTGCATGTAGACCGGCACGACGATGGCGATTTCGTCGCGCGGCTGCGCCAGCTCCCAGAGCGCGATGAAATTGGCTTCCGCGCTGCCGTTGGTGACGACGACCGATGCAGCGGAGCAGCCGGCGTACAGCCGCGCGATGCGTGCGCGCAGCTCGTCGCTGCCATTGGATTGGCCGTAGCCGAGCAATGTGTCCTGGAAGTCGCGGCCGCTGAGCTCGGTCAGCTCGCGCAGCGACAGCGGATGCACGCCGCTTTCCGACAGGTTGAACGGAACACGGTTTTCGTGGAGCGACTGCCAGCGCTCCATGGCGAAGGGATGGAAGTACGACATGGTCACTCCGGGATGACGTCGGGGCTGCGGTCGCCGGTTGTGGCGCTCGTATCATGTTCGCTACTATGCCGCCTGTTCGTCAAAAGGAGCCGGCATGGCAGTGAGCATTCCCGATGATCTGGTCGACAGCGGCGGCAGGATCGTACTCGTCGTGATGGACGGGCTGGGCGGTCTGCCGGATCCGCAGACCGGACGCACCGAGCTGGAAAGCGCGAGCACGCCCAATCTCGACCGCATCGCCGCGACCGGTGCGCTCGGGCTGCATCAGCCGGTCGCACCCGGAGTCACGCCGGGCAGCGGCCCCGGCCACCTTGCGCTGTTCGGCTACGATCCGCTCGAGTGGAACATTGGCCGCGGCGTGCTGAGCGCGCTCGGCGTCGGTTTTCCCCTGCGCGAAGGCGACGTTGCGACGCGTCTCAACTTCGCCACCGTGGATGCGCAGGGGCGCATCATCGACCGGCGAGCCGGTCGCCCGAGCGACGAGGAGAACAAGCGACTGGTCGCGAGACTGCGCGCGGGCGTGAAGCCGCCGCGCGGCGTCGAGATCTTCTTCGAGGGCGAGAAGGAGCATCGCGTGGTGCTGGTGCTGCGCGGCAGCGGCCTGTCCGCCGCTGTCGCGGACACCGACCCGCAGGAGACCGGCGTGCCACCGCTGCCGGCGAGCGCTACCACTGCGGCTGGTGAACAGACGGCCGCGATCGTGCAGCAGGTGCTGGACGCGGGGCGTGCGGTGCTGAAGGACGAGCCCCTGGCCAACGCGCTGCTGGCGCGCGGTTTCGCGGCGTACGGCCGCTATCCCACGATGCAGGAGCGTTTCAGGCTGCGGTGTCTCGCGATCGCGCGTTACCCGATGTATCGCGGCGTCGCGAGTCTGGTCGGCATGGCTGCGCTGCCGGCCGCCGCAACCGATGACGGCAGCATCGATTTAATGGCGGAACGCTTCGAGGATTACGATTTCCATTTCATTCACTTCAAGGCCGTCGATTCCCGCGGTGAGGATGGAGATTTCGCGGCCAAGGTGAAAGCGATCGAATCGGTGGACCCGCTGATCGCGCGCATCGAAGCCTTGAATCCGGACGTGCTGATCGTGACCGGCGATCACTCCACGCCGTCGCAGCTGAAGGCGCACTCCTGGCATCCGGTGCCGCTCGTGATGAAGACGCAATGGGCGCGTCGCAGTGATGCCACGGAATTCGGCGAGCGTGCCTGCCTGCGTGGCGAGCTGGGTGTCTTCCGGACGGTCGACCTCATGGCGCTGGCGCTGGCGCATGCCGGACGGCTCGCAAAATTCGGAGCCTGAGATGAGCGACGTCGAACAAGCGCTCGGCCAGGCGCTCGAGCTGGGTGAGGAAGGCCGCTGGCCGGAAATGGCGCAGCTGCTCGGTGCCGCCCTCCGCGACACGCCGGATGATCCATTCATCCTGTGCTGGCTCGGCGTGGCCGAGCGCGAATTGGGTCGCGACGGTGTCGCCTACGAGCATTTCAAGCGCGCGTGGCAGCAGGATCCGCTCGACCCGCACATTCTCGCGATCTGCGGCGCCGGTCTCGCCGCCTTCGACGATGCCGAGGCGGAGGCGGTATTGCGGGCAGCTGCCCTGACCGGGCCGGACGTACCCATCGCGCGACTGCATTACGGCGCTTATCTGGCGCGCACGGGCATGTTCGAACCCGCGCTCGAGCATCTGAATGCCGCGCTCGAGCTGGACCCCGACGATCCCGCCGCGCACGGCGAGCTGGGCATCGCTTACGCGCTCAAGGGTGATTACGCGCGCGCGGCGGACGCAATGGAAGCCGCACTCGAGCGCGCAGCGGATGACTCCTGGACGCGCGTGCTGCTGGGACTGGTGAACCTGCAGCAGGGGCAGATCGAAGCTGCGGCCGAGCAGCTGATACAAGCCGCCGATGAACGCGCGGATGATGCGGAGGCGCAGGTGCTGGCGGCGCTGGCGGCGGCGGCGGCCGGGTGGGACGCTGCAGCGGAGAACACGATCGCGCGCGCGGAATTCGCGAGTGAAGGCGCGGACCGCGAGCTGATCGAGGAAGCGCGTGAGCAGATCGAGGACGGCCGCGCAGCCGCGCGCGAGTTTCTCGAGAACGAGCTCGCGCCGCATGCGCTGCGTGACCGGATGATGCAGCCCCTGTAAATGAACGAAAAGCGCGGCGGATCCTGTTGGCTGGTGCTGCTCGGCTGGCTCGTTTTCGGCGCTTTGATCGTGTGGGCCGGAACCGTCGGCCTCATCGTCGCCGCGGGCTCGCGGCCGCAGATCCGCGCCGCGGATGCGATTCTGGTTCTGGGCGCGGCGCAGTACAACGGCAGGCCATCACCAGTGCTGCAGGCCCGCCTCGATCACGGCATCTCGCTGTACAAGCGGCGGCTCGCACCCATACTCGTGTTCACCGGTGGCGTGGGTGCCGGCGACACGCTGAGTGAAGGTGAGGTCTCTCGGCGCTACGCGATCGCGCAGGGTGTGCCGGCCTCGTCCATCATGGTCGAACGGAAGGGCATGACATCCGCGGAATCGGTCGGCGCGGCGGCCGCTCTGATGCGCGAGAGCGGTCTGCGCAGCGCGCTCGTGGTCAGCGATGCGTATCACATGCTGCGGCTCGAGCTGCTCGCGCGGCGTGCCGGCATTCGGCCGTACCGCGCGCCCGTGCCGCCGCCGCTCGACCGATCGGGCCGGCGCTGGCGTTATGTCCTGCGCGAAAGCGCCCTCTTCCCAGTCACCGCTCTGCTCGGCGGGAAATAATGCAGCTGAGCATCCCGCATACCGAGCACAAGCTTTCCAACGGGCTGACCTTGCTCGTGCACGAAGACCGGCGCACGCCGATCGTCTGTGTGAATCTGTGGTATTTCGTCGGCTCGAAAGATGAGCGGCCCGGCCGTACCGGCTTCGCACATCTGTTCGAGCATCTCATGTTCGAGGGCTCGCGTCACGTGCCGAAGGGGCAGTTCGACGAGCTGCTGGAGAGCGCGGGCGGCACGAACAACGGTTCGACCGCCACCGATCGCACGAACTACTGGGAAACAGTGCCCGCCGGTGCGCTCGAGCTCGCACTGCACCTGGAATCGGATCGCATGGGGTGGTTGCTCGAGACGATGACCCAGGCGAAACTCGACGGCCAACGGGACGTCGTCAAAAACGAGCGCCGGCAGAGCTACGAGAACCGGCCGTACGGGCTGGCGTACGAGACGCAGATGAAGACGCTGTATCCGCCCGAGCATCCGTATCACTGGCCGGTGATCGGCTGGATGCAGGATCTGGATGCGGCATCACTCGAGGATGTGCGTTCATTCTTCGAGACCTGGTACTTGCCGGCCAACGCAGCGCTCGCCATCGCGGGTGATGTGGGCGCCGCCGAGGCCATCGAGCTGGTCGAGAAATATTTCGGCGGGATTGCCACGGCGCTTGCGCCGGCGCGCGCGGCCGTGCCATCGATCGTGCTGAACCAGGAGCGGCGCGTGGTGCTCGAGGACGCCGTGCATCTGCCGCGCATCTATCTGGCCTGGCACTCGCCCGCGTTGTTCGCGCCCGGCGACGCGGAGATGGATGTCGTGGCGGAAGTGCTCGGTTCGGGCAAGGCGGCGCGGCTCTACAGCTGGCTCGTGCACGAGCTCGAGCTCGCCCAGGATGTGGAGGCGTTCCACAACAGCGGCAAGCTCGGCTCGAGCCTCATGGTGACGGTGACCGCGCGCGAAGGTGTGGAGATCGCACAGCTGGAGGAGGAGACGCGCGCGGTGATCGGCGGCCTGGCAGACGACCTGACCGGGCGTGAGCTGGAGCGCGCGCGCAACCATATCGAGACCGCCACGATCGACGCGCTGCAGAGCGTCGGCGGGTTCGGCGGCAAGGCGGACCGGCTGAATCACTATTATTTCTACACCGGCACCGGGGACTACATCGACCGCGACCTCGGCCGTTACAGGCTGTCGACGCCGGAGCGCGCGCGCGCCGAGCTGAAAGTCGTGCTGGCGGCGCCGCCGGTAGTGGTGATGGTACTGCCGAAAGGACGCGCGTGAGCAGACCGCTCCCGGCGCTCGGCGCTGCGCGGCCGCTGCCGCCGATCACGCTGCATGCGCACGCGCTGTCAAACGGGCTCGCGCTCAGCGTTGTCGAGCGACGCGAGCTGCCCATCGTGCACCTGGAGATCATTCTGCACGGTGGGGCCGAGCTGGATCCGCCGATCACGGCCGGACGGCTCAGCATGATGGCGGAGATGCTGGATGAGGGCACTCCGGCGCGCGGCGCCCTCGACATCGCCGAGCAGCTCGATCACCTGGGCGCGTATTTCAGCGTGCAGCCGGTCTGGGATGCAACCATTCTCTCGCTGCAGGTCGTCTCGTCGCGTCTGGAGCCGGCGCTCGACATCGTGGCCGACGTCGTGCTGAACGCAGTGTTCCCGGCCGGTGAGTTCCGCAGAAAACAGAAGGAGCGGCTCACCGCGTTGCTGCAGGAGCGGGACGATCCGGCTCTGCTGGCCGGCAAGGCATTGGCCGCGGATGTGTTCGGCGCGGCGCATCCCTTCGGCGCGCCCATCGACGGCACGCACGACAGCGTCGCCCGCCTCACGCGCGACGACGTGGCCGCGTTGTACGCGACCCAAGGGGTGGCGCGCAACGCGCACGTGCTGGTGGTCGGCGACGTTGACAGGGATGCAGTCGCCCGAGCGATCGACGCACGCTTCGGCGGCTGGCCGGCCGGCCAGCCGGCGCCAGTCCGCATGCCGGCACTGCCGCGCGCGAACGGCCGAAAGTTGCTGCTGGTCGACAAGCCCGGCGCGGCGCAGGCGGAGCTGCGGGTCGGGCAGACCGCGCCGGCGCGCACGACCGACGACTATGTTC
>JBQTJO010000354.1:0-9314 GCA_052387015.1 Gemmatimonadota bacterium | reverse complement strand
TCGTAGACGCGCGGTACCGCCACCGCGATGGTCGGCTTGACTTCGCCCAGCGACGCGACCGCGTTCTCGATCGTCGAATACGCGATCGTGCAGCCGAGATGAAACAGGCAGTAGTCGACCATGCGCTGGAAGATGTGCGACAACGGCAGAAAGCTGACGGTGACGAACGGCTCGCCCGGCTCCGCCTTCATCCAGCCCTGCGCCATCACGTTCGAATAGATGTTGTTGTGCGTGAGCAGCACGCCCTTCGGCTGACCCGTCGTGCCCGACGTGTAGATGATGGTCGCGACATCTTCGGGAGTGGCCGCGCAGGCGCGCGCGCGAAAGCTCGCGGCATCCGTGCGCGCCGCAGCGCTCCGGCCCAGCTCCAGCACCTCGGCGAGGCTCAACTCGCCTTCCCGTAACGCCGTTCCGTCGCGCATGGCGCCTCCCCGTAGCGCCGTTCCGTCGCGCATCTCCGTAGCGCTGTCAAAGAGAATAATGTGCTGAAGCGTGCCGACACCGGGCCGCAACGCACGAATCTTTTCCAGCTGCTCCGCGTTGGACACGAAGACCGCGCGCGCGCCGGCATCGTTCAGGATGAAGGCGAGCTGGTTTTCGGGCAGCGTCGGGTAGAGCGGCACGTTCAGGATGCCCGCGCACAGCATCGCGTAATCGGCGAGCGCCCATTCGGGACGGTTTTCGGAAAGCAGCCCGATGCGGTCGCCGCGCTCGATGCCGAGGGCCGTCAGGCCGTCGGCCAGCGCGTGCACGTCCGCGAGCAGCTGCTGGTGCGAGATCGCGCGCCAGCCGTCCGCGGCGCGGTAGAGCTGCGCCCGCTCGAGATCGTGCCGATCGACCGCACCGAAGAACAAATCGACCAGTGTGCCGGCAGGCAGCCTGGTCGGGTTGGCGGCATATGTCCGCGTCATGCTGTCTCCGAGGGTCAGTCCAACACGAGCTCGCTGCTGAACGCCAGGTCTTTGCGGAGTGAGTGGAGCACGCTGCAGTACTTCTCGTGCGAGAGCGCGATCGCGCGCTCGATCCTGGATCGGTCCGCAGCACTCACGCCGCGCGCCGTGTAGCGCAGCCGGATCGCCTTGAAATAGCGAGGCGGTTCCGCATTGCGATCGCCTTCGGCTTCGACCTCCAGCCCCGAGATCGGCACGCGCATCTTGCCCGCGATCTCGATCACATCGGCGGCCGTGCAGCTGGCCAGTGACAGCAGCAGCTGCTGCACCGGCGAATGCGCGGCGACGCCATCGCCATCGGCCGCGTAACCGTGCGCGGCGTGCGCCGACTCGAACCGCAGCCCGGCACCCGCCCATTTCAGTCGGACCTGCGAATCCGCCATCAGTGCACGTCGCCGGCGGCCGCTTCGCCTCGGAGCTCCGAGAGCGTCTGGCGCGCGTGCTCGATGTGCCGCTGCGCCTCCGCGCCCGCAGGCGGGTTGCTCAAAAAGGTGCGCAGATGCGTAGCCGCATCGTCCGGCCGGCCTTCTTTCAGCAGCAGGAACGCCAGACCGTAATGCGCGCCCGCTTCCGTCGGATTGCGATCGAGCACCGCGCGGTACGTGCGCAGCGCCTCGTCCGTCATACCGATGCGCGTATACGTGATCGCCATCTGCTGAAGCACCGCCGTGTCGCGCGGGTTTTCGCGCAGTGCGAGTCGAAACGATGTGAGGGCCTCGTGGAACTTGCCGACCTTCAGCAGCTCCAGACCCTCCCGATAATAATCGACTCGCTCCTGCTCACCGCTGTTGAAAAGCTTTTTCCAGAGGCTCATGAGCTCGCGTTCAGGCGCAGGAAGGAACTACGCAAAAATAGACCTGCGCAACCCCTGCCGCAATCAAAACCGCGTTCGCTCCCCGATCAGCGCGCGCTCGTCGCGCGCAACCACGCGCAAACCGCTGCGCTCCACGCGCGCCTGCACATCAGCGCCACCGCTCAGCACCACCACGCGCCCGCCCGCCGCCACCACCCGCGCGGCCTCATCGATCAGCGCCTCCGCACCGCCCGTGAGCGCAATCGCGCGCACACTGCCGCTGCGAAACGGCAGTACCGTGCCGTGCGCAAAGCGGCTCACGCCCGGCTTTTCGCTCTCGACCCGCAGGGCGTCCGATACCACCATCACCTCGATGCCTTCGATCAGTTCGACCAAGGCTGGCGCAAGCACCGCCACCGTGCCCACCACCAGCAGCAGCGCCGGCCCTTCCGTCACCCCCAGCAGCGCCGCCAGCCGCACGGCATCCGCCGGCTGCGCGGGCTGCTCCGCGCGCACGTCTTCCGCCGGCGCCGGCCCGTAACGCAGCTCGACATAGCCGTCCTGGATCCGGTAGCGCTCCCGGCAATTCGCACAGCCCAGCCAGCCGTCCAGCACGCGCCTTTGCTCGACCCGATCCGCCACTAGAACCAGCCCGTACACCGGTCCACAGCGGGGGCAGGTCACGACGTCGGAAAGCGGAGCGTACACGAGGCCTCGAGATGTCCGGTTTTCATGCAAATGTCCGGAATGCGGACATGTCGGTGCTACGGTAACTTAATGCTAAATCGTTCTGCCGCAACGCGTTCGCATTGCCGGCACGCAAGGAATGATCCTCGCCTTAGCAGTCGGGCAATGATCACCTCAAACGGGTTTGCGACCATGGCGACGCGCCCAGCCAACCGAATCCTGATCGTAGAAGACGATCCGGCCGTGCGCCGGCTCATGACCACGCACTTCCGCCGGAATGGCTATCGGGTCGACTACGCGATGGCGGCCGAGGAAGTGGCGTCGGACGAGCCTTACGATGTCGTCCTGACCGACATCCACCTGCCTGGCGAGTCCGGTGTCGAGCTGGCCAATCGCATCCGTGAGCAGCAGCCCGATCAGCCGGTCGTGTTCGTGACCGGCGATGCGGATGCGAGCATCGCGAATCGCGCGATTCAGTCCGGCGCGGCGGGTTATCTGCTGAAGCCGTTCGAGCTATTCGAGCTGGATGCGGTGATCAACGGCGCGCTGCGCGTGCGCGTGCCGCGGCAGGATTCAGGCGTCCCGGTGATCGCGCATCGGCACGTGACGCGTCCGGCGCGCGTGACGCTGTCACCGCGCCGTCGCACCACCGAGCGCTTCACGCACAAGCTGCGCGTGGCCGCTGCGGTGCTGATGATGCTGGCGCTTGCGTTCCTGGCAGGCGCCGCGATCACGCCGGCCGATCCGCTGGACCAGACGCAGGAGTCTTCATTCGGCGAGTCGAAGCCGATCGTGGTGCCGGTCGTGATGGACCGGACGGTGTATCTGGATCGCTGAGCACCGTTAGGTTTCAAACGCGGAGAAAGTGACCGCGAATGCCACAGTAGACACTCCCGAGCCAATGCTGCCGATCGGCATCCGAAACGCTGCTAATCGCAGATTTAGCTTGACGCGAATGCAGGCAGCAGATAATGTGAGGCCTCCACTCCCTCTCAGGCCGTTGGTCTGCCTTCGTGATGTTATGCTTCGTTGCGGAGTTCCGTCATGAAACGAACGCTCATCGTCCTGACCGTCGCGATGTTTCTTCCGTCACTTCTCTTCTCGCAGACCACAGATACTACTATACACGCCGTTGTTAAAACAGCGCAGGAGAAAGGCTGGTTCCTCAGAATCACGACGACTGAAGCTCAGCTACAAGGCGGCGTCCGCACGGACGTGGATTCAAGCTTTGCTATTGGTGATCAGTTCGTCCGGCATGAAGACGTCTTAAAAATTGAACGGCGGCGGACGTCACATAATCTGTTGGCGGCCGGTGTCGCCGGCGGCTTAGGTCTTCTCTTTGGCTTCCTGCTCACTTCCGACTCCGATAGCCCATGCAACGGGTGTAGGATCGGCGCATTTGCGTTAGGCGGGCTTGGGTTTGTCCTCGGCGCCATTCCTGGGTCGTCGGAACATTGGATTCCTATCTGGAGCAGGTCGAAACGTTAGCGGCTGATTAGGTCGCTGAACGTTGCTCACCCTCACCTTCTCTCCTCGAACATCAGAAGGAGCTGTTAACGTGTCTCAGACGCTTAAAGCTGTTCTGGCTATCGCGTTGGGAATCGCTGCGTGTTCCGATAGATCGGCGCATCGCGCTGGCAATCCATTCGAGCCGCAAGCGAACTTAAACCCGACCGGCCGTGGCCCCTCGCGCATCGGAATACAGCAAACGCAGCAGTGGTGTGACACGCACCCAGCGGAGTGCCCAGGCGCAATTCCTGACCCTGATCCAAGCGCACCCGGTTATTACCTTGGCAGCGAGATAACGTACGTGAATTGCAATGAAGGTCCGTATTCGCCCGGCGGTGACGGCGATAACGACGGAATGGGAGATGAATGTGAACGATTGATCGCTGAGGCATTCGCTCCACAGCTATGGTACGCGTCGGAAGACTTGGATATGGGCAGAGAAAGCTATTGGGCCGTTCGTCCGGCGAACGATAACAACGCCGACATCTTTTATGCGCTCGCGTACTACCGCGATGGCGGGTCTCCCACAGGTGTCTGTCAAGGCAGCGGACCTCCGCCTGAATGTGAGGGTCACCTTGGCGATTCCGAGGGAATCATGCTGAGAGTCGACTACGAGCCGTCGAGTAAGCACTGGCGACGGGTTTACGGATACTACAGTCGGCATGGCGGATACGTGCAACATCACCAGCTCGAAGATCCTGACAAGTTTCTTGGGTATCCACGCGCGTATGTCGCAATTGGAAAGCATGGGAACTATCAAAGCGATTCAGATTGCGACGGAGGCGGGTTCGCATTCACCGACACTTGTGCGTCGGACACCGCCGCGCGTGTTGCAGTGTGGTCGAATCGGAATCTGGGGTCGCGTGCATACCCAATGAGAAGCTGCGTCCAGAGCGAAGAAAGCGTCTCGCTAGCCGCATTGGGATATTATGAGTGTTTTTGGACGGCCACCTACTTCACTGGTTGGTCAGGCGACAATTCCGGCGGCGTCGCCGGCTATAAGGATCAATTGGCCTTGTTTGGATGGTGAGCGGTCAGGGTTTTCTATTCGGGTCAGGCATCGGCGGGCAGCAGCTCGACGAGGCCTTCCTGCATCATCTCGTCGAGGAACTGGAGCAGATCGGACTGAGCGGTCTCGCTGTCGACGTCGTATTCGGCGCTGAGCGCGGCGCACACGCTGCGCACTTCGGCCGGCGTCTGGATCTGCTGCCAGATGCTCGCGCCGACGCGGTCGAGCCCGTAATAGATGCCGGTGGCGAGGTTGAGGACGGCGGCTTCGCCGTCGAGATCGCACGAGACCTGGTCGCGCGCGACGACCACGCGGGAATCGGGGGTGATGCGGTTCTGCATCAGATCAGCGCGGAAACCCAATCGCGAATGTTCTTCAAACGCTGACCTTCGCCATTGGCGGTCCGTTCGGCGCTTTCCTTCTTGTAATACAGGCGGTTGCTGTAGTAGCCGCCGTACTTGCCGTAACGACCGTAGCGCGTGCCGGCGCCCGCGCGGTTCAGCACGATGCCCAGCACCGATCCGCGTGCGCTCCTCAGCTCGTTCACGGAGGACGCCAGCACGGAACGATCGGTATGGCCGGCTTCGGCGACCAGCAGCACGCCATCGCAGACCGAGCCGATCACGGCCGCGTCGGTCACGAGATTGACCGGCGGTGTGTCGACGATCACGGTATCGAACTTGTCGAGCATCGCCTGCAGGAAACGCGCGAAGGCATCGCTGCCCAGCAGCTCCGCGGGATTGGGCGCTTCGGTGCCGCACGCCATCACGAACACGTTCGGCATCTCCGCATACGGCTGCACGGCCGCGAGGGGCTCGATCAGCCCGACCAGCGTATCGGACAGCCCCGGACTGCGCTGCGCGCCAAAGATCTCGTGCTGCACCGGACGCCGCAGATCGCCATCCACGATCAGCACGGACTGCCCCTGCTGTGCGATCGCGAGCGCGAGGTTCGCGGCCGTGACGCTCTTGCCTTCTTGCGGACTCGGGCTCGTGATCGCGATTGCGCGCGGCCGCTCGGCGCGCACGAAGCGCAGGTTCGTACGCAGCTTGCGATAGGCCTCGGCGCCCAGTGTCTGCTCGTCGGCGGCCAGCGCGAGCGGCCGGCCGGTCTCGCCTCTCAGCTCGGGAATCAGTCCGATCACGCCGGCCGAGGCCGCACGCTGCGCGTCCTCGGGATCGCGCACGCGGGTGTCGACCTGCTCCAGCACGAAGGCCGCGATGATGCCGAGCGTCGTGCCGATCAGCAGCGCGAAGAAGAACGACCGCGTCTTGCGCGAGCCGCTGGGCGTGGTCGGAACCGCGGCCGGCTGCGTGATCTCGACCGAGCCGTTGTCCAGCTGCTCGGCGATCTGCGCCTCGTAATACTTCTCGGCGATCATGTCGTGATGGCGCTGCAGCGCTTCGACCTGCTGGCGCACCGCGCCGACCACCACCATCTGCGAGCTGAGATCGCCGTACTGGACCCTGAGATCCTGGAGCCGATCGGTGGCGCTCTCCAGGCGCTCGCGGATCACGCGCAGATTCGCATCCGCCACGCGCCGCAGCTCGTTGCGCTGATCCACGATCTGCGAGTCTACGGCCAACACGCTTTGCGAGCGCTCGGTCGCGTTGCCGCTCGTGACCAGCCGGCTCCTCTGGGATTGCAGCGCGAGGATGCGCTCGTATGCCGACTTGAAGCCGAGATTCTCGCCGCCCAGTGCGATCGCGCGCTGCACCGCATCGGTGCTGCCGGCATCCAGCGAGCGCCTCAGCTCGAGCATCAGCTGCTCCGAGAGCGTCAGATCGCGAACCGTGCCCTGCGTCTCGAGGATGATCACGCTCAGTGCGCTCTCCCCCGCGCCCATGCCCGCCAGGCCGGCGTTGCGATTGACGCTCTGCACGTGCATTTCCGCGAGCCGCAGCGAATCGCGCAGCTCCCGCAGACGCGCCGCCAGCAGGTTCTTCCGCTCGCGCGCATCCTTGCGGGCCCGCTCACCCGAGAACCACTTGTACGCGTTTGCGACGCCGTTCGCGCCGGCGGCGGCCATGACCGGATCGGGATCCGAGTAGCGGATCGCGATCAGCATGCTCTGCTTCACCTGCTCGGCGCGCAGTCCTTCCTCCAGCTCGCCCTGCGCGGCCTGCTCGGTCACGATCTCGAACGCGACCGGCTCGAGCAGCGGATGATCGGCCGTCACGACGAAGCGGAAACCCGGTCCTTCCAGCAGCTCGCCACGCGCACCCGCCATGATGACCTGTCCGGTCGCGGCGCGAACCATCACCTGCGAGCCGTTCGCCGACACGGTGTACTTCGCGGTCGTCGTGCCCGGATGGACGTAGACTTCGGAGAAGAGCGCGGAACGGGCGGCCCGCTCGTCCTCGAGCTGAAGGCGCAGCCCGAGCGAATCGACCGCGCGGCTCAGGACGTCGTGACTGGTGATGAGATTGAGCTGCACCGCCATGGCCTCGGGCTGCAGATCGTAGAGCCCGGCCCAGCCGGCTTCGAGAAGATTTTCGGGAGGCGAGCGCAGCACGCGCGCTTCCGCCGTGTAGCGCGGGATCTGCCGCGCGGCGCGCCACAGCGCGCCGCCGCTCACCGTGAGCGCGCCCAGCAAGACCCGCCACCAGCGACGGCGGAGCACGTACAGGTAATAGCGCAGCTCCGACGAGGAGTTGTCGCTATTACCACTCGTGTTCGGGAGCACCGGCATCGGTCCGCTCAGAACGTCACTCCAGTTCGTTGCCTATCTACTGATCAGCACAGCCAGCGATGCTGCGTACCAGATTCCCTGCAGTACCAGATTCAGCGTATTGATGCCCGACGCCCGCGATTGCAGCACGACGATGCGGTCACTGGATTCCAGCGGCGTCTGCGCCAGCAGAGCCGCAGCTTCGCCCGCGCTGCCGCCTTCGATCTCGCGCGTCCCGCCACCGCGCACCAGCAGCACCTTCCGGCGATTCGCATCGTCGGTGAAGCCACCAGTGAGGCTCACCGCATCGAAAACCGTATAACCGGGAGCGACGTCGACCACACCCGGATTCCGGACTTCGCCCATGACGCTGACCGCGAACAGCGGCGTCACCGTGACCACCGGGTTGCGCTGCTCCTCGGCGAAACGACGGCGGAACTCCTCCTGCACCTGCTCCGCCGTCTGCCCCACCACCTCCAGCCGGCCGATCACCGGCAGGTGCGCAACGCCATCTGCCTCGACCGGAAAGCTGCCTTCGATGACGCTGGTCGGCTCCGGCCACCCCCAGATCCGGACCCGCAGCACGTCGCCCTGCTGGACCACGTGCTTGGCGCCCTCGAAGGTCGCCGTGGCGCGATCCAGCCGGTTCTGGGCACCCGCAGTGCCCACCCACATCAGCGTGAACGCAATGGCGAGCAGTCGTTGCCTGCCAAGCTTATCTGCCATGTACCTTCGAAGTTGGACGCCCCGGACAATCATCCTGGATATACCCAATCTAACCACGATTCAAGAAAAAAGTATGGCTTTGGCCGCCAGCTTGACGATTCTGGGCTCTGCGGCCAGCAGCGACCATTTGGAGCGGGCTATGGTGTCCCGGTTGTTGCGGCCCAGGGCGACCTGGAGGCCATGGCCGAGCAGGCCGAGCATCTGCTCGTAGTCCGCCTGGCCGAAGCGGTCCAGCACCCAGCGCATGAGGTCGTGGATGTGGAGCTCGGCATTGAGGCTCCTGAGATGGCGGCTGTAGCTCGTGCTGGAGATCAGGGCCTCGGCGGCGGCGCGGGCTCCCCATAATCCGGATACGAGACCCCCGACGGTAGTGACCTTGACGTGTGCGGCCGCGTCCCCGACCAGCAGCACGCGGCCACCGCCGAGGCGCCATTCCGATTTGCGAAACGGCTGGTGCAGTGGGATGAGCGCGCCCTGGTACTCGTGCGCGGCGTAGCCATGCTCGGCCAGGAAATCATCGAGCAGGGCGCGCGCATTGTGCGTCTGCTCGGCAATGACGCCGAGCGCGCCCGTGGTCGTAGACTCGGGAATCAGCCAGAAGAAGAAGCGGCTGCGAGCGCGGTCGAACCAGATCTCGGTCACGTCGGAATCGAAGCCGGCCGGCAGCTCGACCCTGGCCTGGACGATCGGTACCAGCCGGCGAGGTTTCGCATCGAACATTGCCGCGATGGTGCTGTTCACGCCGTCGGCGCCGATCACGCGCGCACACTGAAACGTGTGCTCGGCCCGGCCGTGGCGTGCGCGCACGCGCACGGTGATGCCCGTGCCGCTGTCGACAAGGGCGTGCACGTCGAGGCCGGTCAGCAGCTCGGCGCCCGCGGCCACGGCCCGCCGGGCCAGCAGCGGCAGCATGCGCGCGCGTTCGACGATCAGGTCGGGCGCCGCGAGCCGCACGTCGCGCGTGGCCGA
>JBQTJO010000353.1:0-8597 GCA_052387015.1 Gemmatimonadota bacterium | reverse complement strand
GGAAAGCTGCGCCCCGTGCTGGTAATGATCGGCGCATCCAGCAGCGCGGCGACGCGCTCACCATCGAGCGTGGCGGACATGGCCATGATGCGCAGGTCCGGTCGCAGCAGCGAGCGGGAATGCAGCGTGAGAGCGAGGCCGAGGTCGGCGTGCAGCGAGCGCTCGTGGAATTCGTCGAAAATGACGAGGCCGTAATCCTCGAGCGCCGCATCCGAGTGCAGCATGCGCGTGAGCACCCCCTCGGTCACGACTTCGATGCGCGTCGCAGCGCTGACGCGCGTATCGAAGCGCATGCGGTAGCCGATGGTGCGGCCGGCGTCTTCACCGAGCTGGCGTGCCATGAACGTGGCGGCGGCACGCGTCGCCAGCCGGCGCGGCTCCAGCATCACGATTCTGCGGCCGGCGAGCCATTCGGACGCGAGCAGCGCGGGCGGCACACGCGTCGTCTTGCCCGCGCCGGGCGGCGCCTGCAGCACGACGCTCCGGTGGCTCGCGAGCGCGGCGACGATCTGCCCGAGCACGCCGTCGATCGGAAAACGCATGTCCTGAGTGTAGCGGCCGGATTGCGGGCGTGCACGGCGCTTTCTATCGTGAATGCATGAAGCGCAAAGATTCCGGCCTGCCCGATACGGCCGTCAAAGTAGGCATCTTCGGAGCGGTCGCACTGGGCGCGGTGGTCAGCGGCTTTCTGGCTACCCGGCAGGGGCGTCGATTCGTGAAAGACGTGTGGCAGGGGCGGCGGCGCAGCCCGCTCGAGGATCGCGCGCTCGATGCGATCTGGGCCGACCGCGTGCTCGGCCGGCGGCGCATCGATGTGCAGGAGATCGAGCCCGGCGTGCTCGCACTGGAGGGCCAGGTGCGCAGTACCGACGAGCGGCGTCGCGCGCGCGCCGTCATCGCGCGCATCAGTGGTATTGCGGAAATCGAGGACCGATTGGAAGTGCTGAAGAAGCGAACCTGATCCGGTCAGTTTCGGAGCAAGTTACGCGCGGCCGCCGCGAACACCGGCTGGTAGCGACGGCGAAAGATCGGCGCGATGCGCTGGCACCAGTGTTCGGCGGTGCCGCCGCGACTGAGATAGTGCAGCATCAGCGCCCGCTGGAGCGCCATGTAGGCCGCAAACGGCGACTCGTATCGTGCCAGGTACCTCTGCGCCAGAATCAACGGGCTTCTCCTTTCCCGACTGTAGTGGCCCGCTCTAATGCGACCGCCGTGCCGATTCGTCGCGTCATTTCGCTATCCGTTGCGGCACAATGACTTGCAGGATCGAGCGAGGCCGTAGAAAGCCGGGCCGTACTGCCCAATTGCGCACTTTTGCGGACATCGCGTGTCTCAAGTGTGGGGCAGGCCTGCACTTTCCAGCTGTCTGCGAATCGTGGAGCCGTGAGCGCGGGAAAGTGCAGACCTGACACACTCCTTATTTTGATGACAGGTCCATGAATCTGACCATCGTCGGTGCCGGGCCGGCCGGGCTCTACCTCGCGCTCCTGATGAAGAAGGCCGACCCGGCGCACGCGGTCACCGTGCTCGAGCGCAACCGGCCGGATGACACCTTCGGCTGGGGCGTCGTCTTCTCCGACGCGACGCTCGAAAAGCTCGCCGCCGCCGATGCGGCGTCCTACCAGCAGATCGTCGATCATTTCGCGCACTGGGATGACATCGACGTCCATTTCCGCGGGCGCACCATCACATCCAGCGGTCACGGCTTCAGCGGCATCGCGCGCAGGCAGCTGCTGCGCATTCTCCAGGAGCGCGCGGGCACGCTCGGCGTCGAGCTGCAGTTCCAGCGTGAAGTCACGGAAGCGGACGTTCGGGCGGCCGCGCGTGAGGCCGACCTGGTGGTCGGCGCCGATGGCGTGAACAGCCTGATGCGACGAATGTACGCCGACCAATTCCGTCCCGATCTCGATGTTCGCAGCGCGCGCTACATCTGGCTCGGCACGCCGCTCCGGCTGGATGCGTTCACCTTCATCATCATCGAGAACCAGCACGGCGTCTTCCAGGTGCACGGCTACCGGTTCGACCGCGATCAGTCGACCTTCATTGTCGAATGCGACGAGTGCTCGTGGCGGAATGCCGGCTTCGATCGCATGGACACGGCCGAGACGATCGCCGCGTGCGAGGCGATGTTCGCCGAATGGCTGCACGGCCAGCCGCTGCTGTCGAACGCGACGCACCAGACGAAGTCGCCATGGCAGCGCTTCACGCGCGTGCGCAACGAGCGCTGGTCGCACGAGAACCTGGTGCTGATCGGCGATGCCGCACACACCGCCCACTTCTCGATCGGCAGCGGCACCAAGCTCGCCATGGAAGACGCGATTTCTTTAGCTACGAAATTGCGAGGTGCGATGGCCGCTTACGAAGACGAACGCAAGACGGAAGCGCTGAAGCTGCAGATCGCCGCGCGCAACTCAATGGAGTGGTTCGAGAACGTGCGGCGCTACGTGCATCTCGAGCCGGAGCAGCTCGCGTACAGTCTGCTCACACGCAGCCAGCGTGTCAGCCACGAAAACCTGAGGCTCAGAGACCGAAGCTATCTCGAAGGCGTGGAGCGCTGGTTCGCTTCCAGAGCAGACGCCCCTGCGCCCCTGCCCCCTTACACCCCTCCCGCGTTCACGCCGTTCAAGCTCCGCGAGCTGACGCTCGCGAACCGCATCGTGGTCAGCCCCATGGACATGTACTCGGCGGAGCACGGCACGCCCAACGATTTCCATCTCGTGCATCTGGGCGCGCGCGCACTGGGCGGAGCCGGGCTGGTCTTCACCGAAATGGTCTGTGTGAGCGCGCAGGGCCGCATCAGCCCGGGCTGCACCGGCCTCTATGATGCGCGGCACGTCGCGGCGTGGACGCGCATTGTCGGCTTCGTGCATCAGTGGTCGAGCGCGAAGCTCTGCCTGCAGCTCGGTCACTCCGGTCCAAAAGGCTCGACCCGAAAGATGTGGGAGGGCATGGACGAGCCGCTCGAGGATGGCAACTGGCAGGTGATCGGGCCGTCGTCGCAGCCGTACAAGGCCGATGGGCTGATGCCGCGCGCCATGACGCGCGCGGACATGATCGAGGTGCGCGACGCGTTCGTGCGCGCGGCGGAAATGGCGGTGCAATGCGGCTTCGACATGCTCGAGCTGCATTGTGCGCACGGCTATCTGCTGTCGAGCTTCATCACGCCGCTCTCGAACCAGCGAACCGATGAGTACGGCGGCTCGCTCGAGAACCGGCTGCGCTTTCCGCTCGAGGTGTTCCACGCGCTGCGCGCGGTCTGGCCGCAGGAGCGGCCGATCTCGATCCGCATCTCGGCGACCGACTGGGTGGACCGCGGCATCGGCGGCGCGGACGCGGTGCGCATCGCACGCGCATTCATCGCTGCGGGCGCCGACATCATCCACGTCTCGACCGGCCAGACCTCGCCGCAGTCACAGCCGGTCTACGGCCGCATGTTCCAGACGCCCTTCAGCGACTGGATCCGCAACGAGGCCAGGGTGCCGACCATCGCGGTCGGCAACATCACGGACATCGATCAGGTGAATTCGATCATCGCGGCGGGTCGCGCCGATCTGGTCGCGCTCGGCCGTCCGCATCTCGGCGATCCGAACTGGACCTTGCACGCGGCCGCCCAGATGGGGTGGCGTGACCAGCCGTGGCCGCCGCAATACTATACCGGCAGGCAGCAGCTCGAGCGGCTGATCGAAAGGGCGAAGAGCGGCGCATGACGTCACTGACAGGCAGGCACGCGATCGTCACCGGTGGCAATCGCGGCATCGGCGCGGCCATCGCCGGCGCGCTCGCGCGCACGGGCGCCACGGTCAGCATCATGGGCCGCGACGCCGCCAGGCTGAACGAAACGGCGCACGCGATCGCGCAGGCGCACAACGCCGCGGTCACCACCATCGAGTGTGATGTAAGCGGCGAGGTCTCCGTCAGCCGCGCGTTCCATGCCGCCTTCGACGCGCACGGCGCGCCCTTCATCCTGGTCAACAATGCGGGACAGGCGGACGCCGCTGCGCTGGCCGAGACGTCGCTCGAACTGTGGGACCGGCTGATCGCGGTCAATCTGACCGGGACCTTTCTCTGCACGAAACAGGTGATCGAGGCGATGACGACCGCGGGCGCCGGCCGCATCGTGAACATCGCATCCACGGCCGGGCTCAAGGGCGCCGCGCGCATCAGCGCGTACTGCGCGTCGAAGCACGGCGTGATCGGCTTCACGCGCGCGCTCGCGGCGGAGACCGCGCGCAGCGGCGTGACCGTGAACGCGATCTGTCCTTCCTATACGGAAGGCGAGATGACCGAGCGCACGCTCGAGGCGGTGGCCGAGCGGCGCAGAACCACGCGAGCCGGCGCGCGCGAGCGGCTCGAGCGCACGATTCCGATCGGTCGCCTGATCAGGCCCGATGAAGTCGCGGCCGCGGTGCTCTACCTTTGCTCGCCCGAAGCGGCAGCGATCACGGGACACGCGATCGCGGTGGACGGCGGGGAGACGCAATGAATCCGAAGAGCTTCGGCTGGCAGGTCGATGGCAAGGTCGCCACCATCACGCTGTCGCGACCCGAGCGCAAGAACCCGCTCACCTTCGCGTCCTACGCGGAGCTGCGCGACACGTTCCGGCAGCTCGCGCTCGGCAGCGACATCAAAGTCGTGGTGCTGACCGGCGCGGGCGAGAACTTCTGCTCGGGCGGCGACGTGCACGAGATCATCGGCGCGCTGGTCACAATGCGCGAGCAGAAGCGCATGGACGAGCTGCTCGAGTTCACGCGCATGACGGGCGATGTCGTGAAGGCCATGCGCAACTGTCCGCAGCCGATCATTGCGGCGATCGACGGCGCCTGCGTGGGTGCCGGCGCCATCCTCGCGATGGCGAGTGACCTGCGTCTCGGTACGGCGCGCAGCAAGGTCGCCTTCCTCTTCACGCGCGTCGGCCTGTCGGGCGCCGACATGGGCGCGTGCGCGATCCTGCCGCGCATCATCGGCCAGGGAAGGGCCGCGGAGCTGCTGTTCACCGGCCGCAGCATGTCCGGCGAGGAGGCGGAGCGCTGGGGTTTCTACAACGAGCAGGTCGCGCCGGACGAGCTGCAGAGCCGGGCACTCGCGCTGGCGCACGCGCTGGCGAGCGGGCCCACCTTCGCGCACGGCATCACCAAGAAGGCGTTGCACCAGGAATGGAGCATGAGCGTGGACGAGGCGATCGCGGCGGAAGCGCACGCGCAGGCGACCTGCATGCAGACCGAGGACTTCGTGCGGGCGTACCACGCGTTCGTGGCGAAGGAAAGGCCGCGCTTCGAGGGCAATTGAGCCGAGCGTCGTGGTATCGTAGATCGGCACCCGGCACTTTATGGCCAGTTGGCCATAAATCGGTAGGCGCCAGTGGTTGAGCTGCCCTTCTTCGAAGCGAAGCACCGCGAGCTTTATGGCCAATTGGCCATATTCGCGCGGGCGGCACTCGGAGAGGTTGCCGGGGATCCCGCCAGCGAGACGCGTCGGCTCGTCCGCCTGTTCGGCGAGGCCGGCTGGCTTCAGCACGCGGTCGGCACGCTCGACGTGCGCACGCTCTGCCTGATCCGCGAGACGCTCGCGTATCATCACGGCCTCGCCGATTTCGCATTCGCCATGCAGGGGCTCGGTACCGGCCCGATCTCGCTGTTCGGCAGCGATGCGCAGAAGCAGCAGTACCTGCCGCCCGTCGCGCGCGGCGAGAAGATCGCGGCCTTCGCGATCAGCGAGCGCGAGGCCGGCTCGGACGTGGGGGCGTTGAGCGCGACCGCGCGCCGCGACGGCAATGACTGGATTCTCGATGGCGAGAAGACCTGGATCTCGAACGCGGGCATCGCGGATCACTACGTTGTCTTCACGCGCATTCCGGAGCTGGGCGAAAAGGCGTACGGCGCGTTTGTGGTGGAGGCGGAGCACGTGAGCGTGACCGAGCAGTTCGACGTCATTGCGCCGCACGTGCTCGGCACGATCCGCCTCGATAACGTGCGGATCGGGCCCGACGCCCTGATCGGCGCTGCCGGTGCGGGCCTCAAGATCGCGCTCGGCACGCTCGACGTGTTCCGCACCAGCGTCGCGGCGGCGGCGCTCGGGTTTGCGCGCCGCGCGCTCGACGAAGCGGTGGCGCACACGCGCGCGCGCCGCCAGTTCGGCAAGCCACTCGCCGAGTTTCAGCTCACGCAGGCGCGCATCGCGGACATGGCGCTCGCGGTCGACGCCGCGGCGCTGCTCATCTACCGGGCCGCGTGGAAGAAGGACAGCGGCGCGGCACGCATCACGCGCGAGGCCGCCATGGCCAAGCTGTTCGCCACCGAGCAGGCACAGAAAGTGATCGACGACGCGCTGCAGCTGCACGGCGGCGCGGGCGTCGTGCGCGGCTCGACCGTCGAGCGGCTGTACCGTGAGATTCGCGCGCTGCGCATCTACGAGGGCACGAGCGAAGTGCAGAAGCTCGTCATCGCGGGACAGGTCTATGGATAACTTCGTACGCGATCATCTGCCGCCGCGCGCATGGTGGCCGGAGCTGCGCTACGACCGCATGCCCGGGCTGGACTATCCTTCGCACATCAACACCGCCAACGAGCTGCTCGATCGCAACGTCGAGCGCGGCGGCGGCGAGCACATAGCGCTGCGCTGGCCCGATGGCCGCATGAGCTACGCCGAGCTGCTCGCGCTCGCCAACCGCATTGCGAACCTGCTGGTCGACGAGTACGGGCTGCAGCCCGGCCAGCGCGTGCTGCTGCGCGCGCCCAACAATCCGATGCTGGTGGCATGCTGGTTCGCGGTGCTGAAGGCGGGCGCCATCGTGGTGTGCACGATGCCGCTGCTGCGAAGCCGGGAGCTGGAGTACATTCTGAAGCACGCGCAGATCAATCTCAGCATTTGCGATCCCAGATTCTGTGATGAGCTGATCAACGCACGCGCACGCCCACTGCTGAGATTCGACGAGATCGAGGCGCGCATACGGGCCAAGCCGGAGACTTTCGAGAACGCACGCAGCGCACGCGACGACGTCGCCATCATTGCCTACACGAGCGGCACGACGGGCGACGCGAAGGCGACCGTGCATTTCCATCAGGACATGCTGGCGGTGTGCGACTGTTTCCCGCCGCACGTGCTGAAGCCCGAGCCGGACGACGTCTTCTGCGGCTCGCCGCCGCTCGCGTTTACCTTCGGGCTGGGCGGGCTGTTGCTCTTTCCGATGCGCATCGGCGCCTCGACGCTGCTGCTCGAGCAGGCCGCGCCGCCCCAGCTGCTCGAGGCCATCCAGGCGCACCGCCCGACCATCGTGTTCACCTCGCCGACCGCGTACCGCGCGCTGCTGACGAAGATTCGCGACTACGACATCTCCAGCCTGAAGAAGTGCGTGTCCGCGGGCGAGACGCTGCCGCTCGCGACTTTCGAGGCGTGGCAGCAGGCGACCGGCATCGACATCATCGACGGCATCGGCGCGACCGAGATGCTGCATATCTTCATCAGTGCGAGCGGCGCGGACATCCGCCCGGGCTCGACCGGGCGGGCGGTGCCCGGCTACGAGGCGCGCGTCGTCGATGATGACATGAACGACGTCGCCATCGGCGAAATCGGCAAACTGGCGGTGCGCGGACCGACCGGCTGCCGCTATCTCGCGAACGAAGAGCGGCAGCGCGCGTACGTGCGGGATGGCTGGAATCTGACCGGCGATGCGTACCGCATGGATGCGGATGGCTACTTCTGGTACCAGGCGCGCACGGACGACATGATCATCTCGGGCGGCTACAACATCTCGGGCGCGGAAATCGAAAACGTGCTGCTCGATCATCCGGCCGTGCTCGAATGTGGCGTGGTCGGCGTCGCCAGCGAGAAGCGCGGCCAGATCGTGAAAGCCTGCATCGTGCTGCGCCCCGGCTTCACCGGCAGCGACACACTGGCGAAGGAGCTGCAGGAGTTCGTGAAGCAGCAGATCGCGCCCTACAAGTACCCGCGCAGCATCCAGTTCATGCAGGCGCTGCCGCGCACCAGCACCGGCAAGCTGCAGCGCTTTAAATTGAGAGAAATCGAAGCGTGAACGAGCACGAGATCATCCAGCCGGCGGAATGGCCGCGCCCGAGCGGCTACTCGCACGCGGTTGCTGCGCGCGGCCGCATCATCGCGGTGGCCGGCCAGATCGGCTGGAATCCGCAGACCCTCGAGTTCCGCAGCGAAGGCTTCGTCGACCAGGTGCGCACCGCGCTCGAAAACGTGGTGAGCGTGCTGCGCGCCGCGGGTGCCGCGCCGAAGCACGTCATTCGCATGACGTGGTACATCACGGACCGGCACGCGTACGTCGAGAACACGCGGCTGATCGGCGAAGTCTATCGTGAGGTGTTCGGGAAATACTATCCGGCGCTGGCGGTCGTGGTGGTCGCGGATCTGATCGAGAGCAGGGCGAAGATCGAAATCGAGGCGACGGCGGTGGTGCCGGACTAGGGAGTAGGGGAGGAGGGGTGCAGGGGTGTAGGGGTGTAGGGGAGACAGGAGAGCGTCGCCCCTACTCCCCTACGCCCCAACGCCCCGACGCCCCGACGCCCCACCTCAATGCCCCGCGCTTCTTCAGAACGACCGCGTAGCTGGGCTCGGCTTCCGTCTGTCCCGCC
>JBQTJO010000352.1:0-4270 GCA_052387015.1 Gemmatimonadota bacterium | reverse complement strand
ATAAACCTATGGCTAGAGCGATCCGGTGGCCCAGCAGGTTTATGCAGAGTACGCTGTAAAACCGCACGGTCTGCGTAGCGCCCTGCCTTCACCCATAGCGGCCCGTTCTTCAGCACCCTGTTAGTTTACCGCCATGCTGGAAGCCATCGACGTTCGCAAGGCCTACAACGGCACGGTTGCGCTGGCTGGCGTCACGCTGGCCGTGGCTGCCGGCGAGTGTGTCGCGCTGGTCGGCGAGAGCGGCTCGGGCAAGACCACGCTGCTGCGCTTGTTCAACCGCATGGTCGAGGCGGACGCGGGGCAGGTGCGGGTCGGTGGCAATGAAATCTCGGCTCTCGACGCCTTTTCGTTGCGGCGGCGGACCGGATACGTACCGCAAACGGGTGGCTTGCTGCCGCACTGGCGCGTGCTGCGCAATGTGGCCCTGGTGCCGTGGCTGGAGCATGATGCCGATCCCGCGCAGGCTGCACGCGCCGCGCTCGAGCTGGTGGGGCTGGCGCCCGCAACGTTCGAGGAACGCTGGCCGGCCCAGCTCTCGGGCGGACAGCGGCAGCGCGTGGCCATCGCGCGCGCACTGGCCGCGCGACCGGATTATCTGCTGCTCGATGAGGCCTTCAGCGCGCTCGACGCGATCACGCGGGCCGATGTTCACGAAGCGTTCGTGCTGGCGCGCAACCGCCTGAAGATCACCACACTGCTGGTGACGCATGATCTGCGCGAAGCCGTTCTGCTGGCCGACCGCATCGCCGTGCTGCGGCATGGGCGTCTCGAGCAGGTCGGCACAGCCGGCGAAGTTCTCTCGGCGCCCGCGACGCCATACGTCGCGGAGCTGGTTCGCAAGTCGGGCGCAGCCTCATGATCGGCGGCATCATGCTTTGCGCGCTGCTGCAGGTATCACCGGCGAGCGAAACACGCCCGATCGTCGTAGCGTCGAAACCGTTCGCGGAATCGTATCTGCTTGCCGAGCTGTTCGCGCAGCTGCTCGAGGCGCGCGGCTTTCAGGTCGATCGACGGCTCGGTCTCGGTGCCACCGAGATTGCGTTTCGCGCGTTGCGCAGCGGCGCGATCGATGTCTATCCCGAATACACCGGCACCGGCCTGCTGGCGATACTGCGGGAGCCGCCGCAGCGCGATGCGCGCACGGTGTTTCGCCACATTGCGACGACGTTCCCGCGACAGTTCGACGCGTACTGGCTGCCGCCCCTCGGCTTCGAGAACACGTATGCGATCGCGGTGCGGCGCGCGACGGCAGCGCGCCACGGCTTGCGCACGCTCTCGGACCTGAGTCGCGCGGCGCCGCAGCTCACGGCCGGGCTGACGCCCGACTTCGTCGGCCGGCCGGATGGGCTGCCGGGGTTGCAGCGCGAATACGGCCTGCGCTTCCGCGCCGTGCGCTCGCTGCTGCAATCCGTGAAATACAATGCATTGGTGAGCCGGAACGTCGATGTGATCGACGGCTACTCCACGGATGGCGCGATCGCCCGCTATCAGCTGGTCGTTCTGGAAGACGATCGCAACTTCTTCCCGCCCTATGAGGCGGCCGCGCTCGTGAACGGCCGCTTCTACCGCGAGTTCCCGCGCGCCATCGCCGCATTGTCCGTATTGTCCGGCCGGCTCGACGAGGCAACCGTCAGGCGGTTGAACGAACGCATCGAGGTCGGTGGCGAGGACGTCGCGCAGGTCGCGTCCGGCGCACTGCACGAGCTGGGGCTGGTGAGCGCGGCCAGAGTCCGCCCTGAAACGGTGCCGAGTGACGGACGCTCGTTGTTGGGCTACTTCGTCGAACGGAGGACGCTTCTGGCCGAGCTGACGATGCGGCATCTGCTGCTGGTTTCGATTTCACTCGCCGCCGCCATCCTCATCGCGGTCCCGCTCGGCCTCGCGCTCGAGCGCGCCGGAGCGACGGCGGAAACCACGATCCGCGGCATCGGCCTGTTGCAGACGGTGCCCGGCATCGCACTGCTCGCCTTCATGATTCCGCTGCTCGGCATCGGCGTGGTGCCGGCGCTGTTCGCGCTGTTCCTCTACTCGCTGTATCCGATTCTGCGCAACACCTACACGGGTGTCCGTGACGCATCACCGGATGCCGTGGAAGCGGCGCGTGCGCTCGGCATGACGCCGATCCAGGTGCTGCGCTTCGTGCGGCTGCCGCTCGCGAGCCCGATCATCATGGCGGGCATTCGAACGGCCGCGGTGATTGGTGTCGGCACCGCAACCCTCGCCGCGTTCATCGGCGCGGGCGGCCTGGGCGATCCCATCGTCTCCGGCCTCGCCCTTTCGGACACGCGCATGATCCTGTTCGGCGCCATCCCCGCCGCCGTGCTCGCGTTTTCCGTCGACATCGTGCTCGGCGGCATCGAGCGCATCATCATCAGGCGATTCGGCGCGCGATGAGCGAGTCGTTCGTTCCTCTGGGCTCCGCGCGCGGTCGCCTGATCGTCATGGCGACCGTGCTCGGGTCCGGCGCGGTCTTTCTGGAGATGACGGTCGTGAACGTGGCGCTGCCTTCGATTGCGCGCGATCTCGACCTGGGCATGGCCGGCCTGCAGTGGATACTCGACGGTTATCTGCTCACCCTGAGCGCGCTCATTCTGCTGGGTGGCACGCTCGGCGACGTTTACGGGCGCGGCCGCATCTTCCGATTCGGCCTGCTCGCTTTCGCGGCCGCATCCCTGCTCGCCGCGCTCGCGCCTGGACTGCAGGCCCTGGTCGTCATGCGCCTACTGCAAGGCGCCGCCGGTGCGCTGCTCGTGCCCAACAGTCTGGCGGTTCTGGAGACGATGTTCGCGGAGCACGAACGGGGTCGCGCGATCGGCCAGTGGGCCGGCTGGTCCGGCGCATCGACCGCGCTCGGGCCGCTGCTCGGCGGCGGTCTGCTCGAGGTCACGTCCTGGCGCGCGATCTTCGCCGTCGTCGCGCCGCTCGCGCTGTTGGCGGGCTGGCTGGCGTGGCGCGTATTGCCGACCGTCGGGTCCGGTCGTGCGCGCTCGGTCGACTACATCGGCGCGGCTCTCGCGACTCTCGGTTTGGGCGGCGTCATCACCATGTTCATCAGCGGGCCGGTGCTCGGCTTCGCGACGCCGTGGATTCTCGCGGCCGGGCTGGGCGGCGTACTGACGCTGATCGCGTTCGTCGTGTATGAACGGCGCGCGCGCGCACCCCTGTTGCCGTTGCACATTTTCCGGTCGCGCACCTTCACCGGCGCCAATCTCGCCACGCTGTTCATCTATGCGGCACTCAGCGGATTGTTTTTTCTGCTGATGCTCCAGCTCCAGAATGTGCTCGGCTTCAGTCCGCTCTGGGCCGGCGCGGCGCTGCTGCCGATCAATGTTCTGCTGCTCGTGCTGTCGCCGATTGCCGGCGGCATCGCGACCAGGATCGGCGCGCGCTGGCCCATGACGATCGGCGCCGCAGTGGCAGGCGTCGGCATGCTGCTGTTCGCACGCGTGCAGCCCGGCGGCAGCTACCTCGGTACCATTCTCCCGGCGCTGCTGGTGTTCGGCAGCGGGCTCGGCATGCTGGTCGCGCCTCTTACCGCCGCCGTGCTGGCGGCCGCGCCTCGAGACCTGAAAGGTGTCGCGTCCGCATTCAACAATGCGGTTGCGCGGCTCGCGGGTTTGATGGCTGTCGCACTGTTGCCGTTGGCGGCGGGTATGGGTGGCGTGGAAAATCTCGGCGGCGCAATCCTGGCACAGGGCTACGCGCGCGCGACCTATATTGCGGCGGGGCTCTGTTTCGCGGGCTCGCTGGTTGCGCTCGTCATGATTCGGCCGGGCGCGCACACACGCGGTTCAGAATCAGCCAGCCCGCCACACCCGTGAGCGCGGACGCACCCAGCACACCCACCTTGGCCGCATCCAGCATCATACGGTCGGTGAACGCGAGCCCGGCGATGAAGAGCGCCATCGTGAAGCCGATGCCACCCAGCACGCCCGCTCCGGCGAGCATGCGCCAGTCGACGCCCTCCGGCAGAGCGGCGACGCCCGCCCTCACGCCCAGCCACGAGAACAAGGTGATGCCGATCGGCTTGCCGATAACCAGTCCAAGCAGCGCGCCGATTGCAACGGGCGTGGCGAACGCGCCGCGGATGGCTTCCGCGTCCAGCGCCACGCCCGCGTTCGAGAGCGCGAACAGCGGCATGATGAAGAGCGCAATGACGAGCACCGCGCCGATGTCATCGACGATGGCGAGCGCGGCAACGAACACCTTCAACGCAGTCGGCACCCGGTTGCCGAGCAGCGCCAGCACACCGAGTGCGAACGCGATGTCG
>JBQTJO010000351.1:0-23496 GCA_052387015.1 Gemmatimonadota bacterium | reverse complement strand
CGCGGTGCTGCGCAAGGCGCAGTGGCTGCTCGCCGGCAATCGCCTGAACGAGGCGGTCCCGGCGTTCCAGGCCGCCGTTCAGCGCGGCGATGTCGACGCGGAGCTCGCGACCAACCTGATCTTCCGCGAAGGCTTCGAGACGTATCGCGCCAACAACTTCGATGCGGCGCTCGACTACTTCGGCGCGGCGCGTGAAGTCGCGGCCGATGCGAAGAGCCTCGGTATGGCGAACTTCTGGATCGGCATGGTTCACTACCAGCGCGGCATCAATGCCGCGAAGCCGCAGACCAAGCCGGCCGCACGCGCAGCGCTGCCGCACTTCCAGCGCGCACTGTCCTCGCTGCAGGGCGACGGCGTGAGCGAGTACGCGGCCAGCACCAGCGGCGTGAACCTCTCTCAGACCATCAGCGCGGTGCGCCAGTACATCGACATTCAGAACCAGATCATCAATCGCTGATCGACGGATTCCCGCCACACCCAACGGCCGGTGCTGAAAGAGCGCCGGCCGTTTTGTTTTAAACGGTCGTGCACGTGCACGCTCACGCTCACGTGTACGTGTACGGGCCGCGCTGAGGTCTAACGCAGCCGCGTCGCCCGAACTGCCCCGTTCACGTAAACGTGAACGTGAACGTGCACGTCAACGATCTCCAGATAACGCTCTTGCGTGGAATGGGGAGCGAATCCTATCATAGTGGCGTCGAGTGGGGAATAGTGGGGAACAGTGGATGCCGGGCCCAGCGGGGCGGCTTCGGCTAACTCCTTACGGTGTGGTGAGATGCAGGCAGGCAGAGGCCTTGCAAAATTTCTCGGGAGCTACCTCTACCAGTTGGACGAGAAAGGGCGCGTGGCCCTGCCGGCGGCGTTTCGGCGCGAAGCGGCAGACCAGCGCTTCGTCCTGCTGCAGCCCTATCCGCCTGCTCTCGCGCTGTATCCCGAAGGGGAATGGCTCCAGGTCGAGGAGCGGGTGCGCGATCTGCTCAAGCATCAGCCGGAAGCACGCATGTGGGTGCTGCGCATGATGTCGAGCGCCGTCGAATGCGCGCCCGACAGTCAGGGACGCATTCTCGTGCCCGCGCGTTTGAAAGAGGCCGCGCAGCTGGAGGGTCAGGTCATGCTGGTCGGCGCGATCGACAAGATCGAGGTGTGGAATCCGGCGTTGTTCGAGAGTGCGGTGAGCGAGGAGGCTGAGCGTTTCAGCCAATACGCGCCCAAGATTTTTAGATGAAGACGTTCACGTAAAACGTGCACGTGAACGTAAACGTCAGTCAAGAGTAAAGTGACCGATAGTTACCATGTCCCCGTCATGGTGAGAGAGGTCCTCACCTATTTGAAGCCCGAGAGGGGTGGCGTCTATTTCGACGGCACTCTGGGCGGAGGCGGACATACCGAGGCGATACTCGAAGCCGGTGATCAGGCACACGTAATCGGAATCGACCAGGATCCGGAGGCCCTCGCAGTGGCGGCAACGCGCTTGAAGAAGTACGGCGAGAGGTTCGAACTGGTGCGCGCGAATTTCGCCGATGCGGCGGCATCGGGCGAGCAGCCGCTTGCGGGCGCGCTGCTGGATCTCGGCATATCGTCGCGGCACATCGACGCGCCCGAGCGCGGCTTCTCCTTCCGGGCGGGCACGCCTCTGGACATGCGCATGGATCCGCGCGGGCGCAGCGCGGCGGATCTGCTGAATCAGCTCTCCGAGTCGGAGCTAGCGGACATCTTCTACTACTACGGCGAGGAGCGGCGTTCGCGCCGGTTTGCGCGCGCCATCGTGCAACGCCGCAAGACGCAGCCTTTCGCAACCAGCGACGACCTGCTGGCCGCCATGGATCGGTCGCTCGGCCCGCGGCTGGATGCGCAGGACAAGGCGCGCATCTTCCAGGCGCTGCGCATCGCGGTGAACAATGAGCTGGAAGTGCTGGAACGCACGCTGCCCGCGCTGCGCGATCGGCTCGCGGCGGAAGGCGTGCTGGTGGTGCTCTCGTATCACTCGCTCGAGGACCGGCGCGTGAAGGACGCGTTCCGCGAGTGGAGCCGCGGCTGCATCTGCCCGCCGGAGCTGCCGGTCTGCCAATGTCGCGGCGAGCCTCTGGGCACCACGCTTACGAAGAAACCGCTGCTCGCTTCCGGCGCGGAAGTGCAGCAGAACGTCCGTGCGCGCAGCGCGAAGCTGCGCGCCTGGAAGAAAGCTGCATGATGCAGCACACCGGGACTATCCGGCTCGCGCTCGCGTTCGCGGCGCTGCTCGGCGGGCTCACGACCGTGATCTATCGCCAGAGTCGCGCCTTGGAGGTGCTACGCGCGACCGAAGAGCTGCGCGGCGCGCGAGTGATCGCGGAGGCCGAGCGTGGTGAGCTGGTGCGTCGCATTCAGACGCTCGAAAGCCGTGCGCACGTGGTTGCGGTCGCGCGTGAGCGGCTCGGCATGCACGTGCCGTCCGCGGAAGAAATCGTGATCCTGCCGCTGGCGGGTTCGCAGTCGGAGCCGCCGTCACGTTCGAGCGTCGCGGTGCTGCCATGAACACGGCGCACGATGCGCGCGGTCCGTCGAAGCGGCGGCGTTTCCTGCTGCTCGGCATCGTTGCCGCGGCGTTTTTCATGATCGGACGCGCCCTACAGCTTCAGGTGCTCCACACCGCCGATTGGCAGGCCCGCGCTCGCGAGCAGCATGCCCGGCAGTCGATTCTGCCCGCTCCGCGCGGCACCATCTATGACCGTGATGGTGTGCCGCTGGCCGCCAGCAGCGAAGCGTTTCGCATCAACGTCGCGCCGCGGGAGGTGAAGGAACGCGCGGCCTTGGCGACTCGTCTGCAGAAGCTCACCGGCTTGGACCAGCGCACGGTGCGCCGCGCGCTCGATCTGAAGCGCCGCTGGGTCGTGCTGCCCGGCCATCATTCGAGCGGCGTGCGCGAAGCGCTGGCTGGCACGCCCGGCCTCTACTTCGATCGCGTCCTGCGTCGCTTCTACCCTCAGGGTGAAGTCGCGCTCGACATCATCGGCCGGGTCAACGCGGTGGGCGATGCGCTGGGCGGGCTCGAGCTGGAGTTCGATACGGTGCTGGCCGGCGAAGCGGGCATGGCCACCGTGCGCCGCGACGCGCGCGGCCGGCCGATCCCGGGCGCCATGCTGCAGGCGGTCGCGCCCACGCCCGGTCGCGACATCTATCTCACCCTCGATTACGACCTGCAGGAGATCGCAGCCGAGGCGTTGCGGGCGGCGGTCGAGAGCACCGGCTCGCGCGGTGGCGAGATGATTCTCGCCGATCCGCGCTCGGGCGAAATTCTCGCTTCCACGACCGTGCGCACTGCGGCGCTGCGTGGCTGGCGCGCGGCAACCGAGCCGTACGAGCCGGGATCGACGCTCAAGCCGTTCACGGTTGCCGCTCTGCTGGCCGAGAAGCAGGCGCGGCTGGCCGACTCCGTTTTCGCCGAGAACGGCGAATACATACACGACGGCCGCACGCTGCGGGATGTGCACGCGCTGGAGTGGGTATCGGTCGCGGAGGCGCTGCAGTACTCGTCCAACATCGCGCTGGCCAAGCTGTCCACGCGCATCGAGCCCGCTACGCAGTACGAGTATCTGCGCGCGTTCGGCTTCGGCTCACCCACGGCCGTCCGATATCCGTCGGAGTCCAGCGGCCTGTTGCGCAAGCCGGACCAGTGGTCGCGTTACTCGCAGGCGTCGCTCGCGATCGGCTACGAGATCTCCGCCACACCGTTGCAGATGGTGCTGGCCTACGGCGCGCTCGCGAACGACGGCGTGCTGATGGAGCCGAGAATCGTGCGCGAGGTGCGCTCACAGAACGGATTGACCACGGAGAAGTTCGAGCCGCGCATCGTACGTCGCGTGATCCCGCAGCGAGTTGCTCGTGAGCTGCGCAGCGTGCTGGTCGGTGTGGTGGAAGCCGGGTCGGGGCAGGCGGCCGCCATGGGACCGTTCGCGGTCGCTGGCAAAACCGGCACGGCGCGCAGCTTCCGCGCCGGTCATTACGAGCGCGGCGCCTACAGCTCTTCCTTCGCCGGATTCTTTCCGGCCGATGATCCGCAGCTCGTGTTCATCGTGAAGCTCGATTCACCAAAGGGTGTCTACTACGGCGGTTTCGCGGCGGCGCCCGTCACGCGCGCCACCCTGGAAGCCGCGCTCGCCGCGCGCAGCACGCCGATCGACAAGCGCGCCATGGCCGTAGCTTCGCCGCCGCCGCTCGAGAGCAAGCATCTGGTCGAGCCGGTGATGCAGGGTGCGACGCCGCGCCCGCCGGTCACGGGTCCATTCATTTTCGCGCTGGACGCGAGGCCGAGGCGCGTGGCGCAGAAGCGAACCCCTTACGTGCTGCCGGATGTGACCGGGCTGCCGCTGCGCGATGCCGTGCGTCAGCTGCACGCGAGCGGCTATCGCGTGCATATCGAGGGCAACGGCGTCGTACAGACCGTCGACGCAGCGCGCGGCAACCTCGTGCGCGTGAGCGCGGTAGAGGTGGCGCCATGAGCGTGCGGCTGCGAGATGTGAGCGCGCGACTCGAGCGCGAGCAGCTGCTGCTCCAGATGGATGGCGCGGACGTGCCGCTCACCGGCATAACCGATGACAGCCGCAACGTTTCGGCGGGCACGATCTTCTGCGCTTGGCACGGGACCGCACGTGACAGTCACGATTTCGTCGCCGCTGCGGCGCAGGCCGGCGCGGCCGCGGCGATCGTGGAGCGGCTGGTGTCCGCGGCGGCGATTCCGCAGCTGGTCGTGAAGGACGGACGCCGCGCTGCGGCGGTTGCCGCCAGTGTGCTGTACGGCACACCGGAAGCGAAACTGACGATCGCGGGCGTAACCGGCACGAACGGTAAGACGACCACCGCGTGGATCATGCGCTACCTGCTGTGCGCGCGCTATTCGGTCGCGTTGATCGGCACGCTCGGCATCTTCATGCCGGACGGCACCCTGATTTCAGAATCGCTCACCACGCCCGGCCCGGTGGAACTGGCGCGCTTGCTTTCGACGCTGGTCGACCAGGGTGTGACCGCTATCTCAATGGAGGTGTCGTCGCATGCTCTCGATCAAGGTCGCGTTCAGGCACTCCGCTTCGACGCCGCGGTATTCACGAATCTCACGCGCGATCACCTGGATTATCACGGGACCGTCGCGGCGTACCTCGACGCCAAGCGCAGTCTCGTCGGCCTGCTTCGTCCCGGCGGCGCGGCTGTCATCAATGCGGATGATGCCGCCTGGGAGGGGCTCGCGGACACGGCTCCGCGGGCGCTCCGCTTCACGATTGCCGACCGCCCTGCGGAGCTTCGTGCGCAGGACATTGCTGGCTCCGCCGAGGGTACGCGGTTCGTTCTGAGCGAAGGCGGCGAAACCGCGATCGTCAACCTGCCGCTGATCGGCGACTACAACGTGCAGAATGCGTTGGGCGCGGCGGGCGCGTGCCTCGCGCTCGGTTACGAGCTGCCGGAGGTTGCGCGCCTGTTGAGCAGCGTGCCGCAGGTGCCGGGGCGGCTCGAAAAAATTCACAGCGACGAATTCACGGTGCTGCGCGACTATGCGCACACGCCCGACGCACTGGAGCGGGTGCTCCAGACGCTGCGGCCGATCACGACCGGCCGGCTGGTTGTGTTGTTCGGCGCGGGCGGCGATCGCGATCGCGGCAAGCGGCCCGAAATGGGTGAGATCGCGCAACGTCTCGCGGATGTCGCGATCGTCACCTCCGACAATCCGCGCACCGAGAATCCGGAAGCCATCATCGACGAAATCACCGCGGGCATGCGCACGGGCGAGTACGTGCGGGTTGCGAATCGCAGGGAAGCGATCGCGATCGCGCTGGAGCTGGCGCGCCCCGGTGACGTCGTGCTGCTGGCCGGCAAAGGACACGAGACGTACCAGATCATCGGCTCGCAGAGGGTCGACTTCGACGAGCGCGCCATTGTCGCCGAGCTGATCGGGCAGGAGGCGGCATGAAATGGACCGATGCGGAGGTGCGCGCGGCGCTCGGGCCCAAGGGGCGTGGTGTCAACGTTACGTACTCGTCGATCAGCACGGACTCGCGGCAGATCGAAGCCGGCGCTCTGTTCGTGGCGCTCAAAGGCGAACATTTCGATGCGCACGAGTTGCTCGCGCAAGTGGCCGCGCGCGGCGCGCGTGGCGCGGTCGTGCATCGCCTGCCGGCCGATACGCCCGACAACCTCATCATTTACCGTGTCGAGGACACGACCGACGCGCTCGGCAAGCTCGGCCGTCACCGCCGCCGCGTGCTCGGCGCGAAGCTCTGCGCGGTGACCGGCAGCAACGGCAAGACCACTACCAAGGAAATTCTGCGCGCGCTGCTTTCGGCGCGCTATCGCGTGCACGCGACCACCGGAAACCTGAACAACCTGATCGGCACGCCGCTGACGCTGCTCGCGGCGCCGGACGACACGGAAGTGATCGTCGCGGAGCTAGGCACGAGTCTGTCCGGCGAGATCGCCCGTCTGGCTGAAATTGTGGAAGCCGATACCGCGGTGGTAACGGCCATTTCCGAAGAACACCTGGAGGGTCTTGGTGATCTACGTGGCGTATTGGAGGAAGAGACTGCGCTCCTGCCATTGCTCCCGGCGGACGGCTTTGCCGTTGTCGCGGATGAACCGCCCGAGCTCCCGACTGCCGCACGCGCGAAAGCTGCACGCGTCGCAGTCGCGGGGTGGAGCGATCGCGCAGATGCTGACCTCCGCGCCGAACGCGTGGATCTCGATGAAGATGGGCAGGTGACGTTCGCCTGGCAGGGCCGCTCGGTGCACCTGCCGCTGCGCGGCCGCCACAACGCGCGCAACGCCTTGATCGCGCTCGGCATCGCGCTGCACTACGGCGTGAATGTCGACGCCGCGCTCGCGCAGCTCGCCAGCCTGAAGCCCGCCAGGATGCGCGGCGAGGTGCAGGAGCTCGGCGCGGCCAAGGTCATTGTCGACTGCTACAACTCGAACCCGGCGAGCCTGAACGCGGCCATCGACCTGCTCGCGACGATGCCGCACCGCGGAGCGCGTGTCGCGATTCTCGGCTCGATGCTGGAGCTGGGGTCCGGGTCCGCGGAGCTGCATCGCAAGGCAGCTGATCAGGTTGCAGCGCGGCGTTTCGACCTGGTAGTCGCCAGCGGCGAATTCGTTCCGGCTTTCGAGCCGTACGCAAAGGCGATGGGCAGGCACCTGATCCTGAGTGCGGATCCGGTGGCTGCGCTCGCGCCGCTCGCGCAGCGTTTGACCGGCAATGAATTGATCCTGTTGAAGGGCTCACGCGGCGTGGCGCTCGAGCGCCTGCTGCCGCCTTTGCAAGAGCTATTGGGAGTGCCCCACCCCCACGGGGAGGCCGGAAGGCCGGGGGCGAGGAGTCCGCGCACCGATCAGAGCGACGAAGCTCAATCGGCGGGGCACTCCCAGACTTCTGGCGCACGCTCACGAGCGGAGCCGTAGCGCCATGCTGTACCATCTACTGGTGCCGCTGTCCGACGAGCACATTTTCTTCAACCTGTTCCGCTACATCACGGTGCGTGCGGCAGGAGGGATGATCACCGCCGTGATCATCTCCTTCACGCTCGGCCCGGCGATCATCCGCTGGCTGCGTGTGCTGCGCTTCGGTCAGATCGTACGCACGGAAGGTCCGGAATCGCACCTGAAGAAGGCCGGCACGCCGACCATGGGAGGCGTGCTCATCATCGTCGCCACGGTAATCTCGACGGTGCTGTGGGCCGACATCGCGAACGCGTACATCCTGATCACGCTGCTCGTGCTGGTCTGGCTGGGCGCGCTCGGGTTTCTGGATGATTACCTGAAGGTCGTGCGCCGGCGCTCCGAAGGACTGGTCGGCAAATACAAACTGATCGGTCAGGGCGCCATCGGTCTGCTGGTCGGCGGCATCCTGCTCAAGTGGCCGATCAGTCCGCTGCCGGCCGAATGGACGAGCCTGCCATTTTTCGCGGACTACTATCTCAGGATTTCGACGGCGCTGTTCATTCCATGGGTGATGTTCATAGTCGCCGGCGCATCCAACTCGGTGAACCTTACCGACGGTCTCGACGGACTTGCGGGCGGGCTGGTCGCGATCGCGGGCGGCACCTTTGGCGTTTTCGCGTACCTGATCGGCCGCATCGATACCTCCAAGTACCTCGGCTTCTTCTTTCTGCCCGGCGCGGGCGAGCTCGCGATCTTCTGCATCTGTCTGGTCGGTGCGACCTTGGGCTTTCTCTGGTACAACGCGCACCCTGCCGACGTGTTCATGGGTGACACGGGCGCGCTCGCGCTGGGCGGCGCGCTCGGCGTGGTCGCGATTCTGCTCAAGACCGAATTCCTGCTCGGCATCGTCGGCGGCGTCTTCGTGATCGAGGCCATCAGCGTGATGCTGCAGGTCGGCTGGTTCAAGTACACGGCACGCCGCTACGGCACGGGGCAGCGTCTCTTCAGGATGGCGCCGTTGCACCACCACTTCGAGAAGAGCGGCTGGTCGGAGACCAAGGTGATTTTTCGGTTCTGGATCCTGGGTGTGCTGTGCAGCCTGATCGCGTTCAGCACGTTGAAGATACGGTGAGCTTTCGCAGCATCAGTATTCTGGGGCTGGCGCGCAGCGGCAGCGCGGCGGCCGAGCTTGCGCTGTCGAAGGGGATCGCGGTTTACGGCGCGGACGCGGCGGACAACGAATCGGTGCGCGCGGTCGCGCGCGTGCTGAGCCAGAAGGGCGCCGACGTCGAGGTCGGCGGCGCCGACGTCGAAAAGATCGCGCGCACCGAAGCGCTGGTCGTCAGTCCCGGCATTCCGCCGGACGCGCAGCCGCTCGCCGATGCGCGGCTGAGAGGTGTGAAACGGATCTCGGAGCTCGAATTCGCGGCGCGCTTTCTCGACTCGCGCATCGCCGCGGTGACCGGGACCAACGGCAAGAGCACGACCGTGGCACTCGCCGGGCATCTGCTCGCGAACGGCGGTGTCCGGGTGGAAGTTGCGGGGAATATCGGCAATGCGCTCTCGAACGTCGCATTGCAGGAGCCGCAGCCGGAATGGGTGGTGGTGGAAGCCAGCTCGTTTCAACTCGCTGGCATCGAGTGCTTCAAGCCGCAGATCGGAGTCGTGACCAACCTCACGCCCGATCACCTGGACCGCTACGAGAGCGTCGCGCAGTACTACGCGGACAAGCAGAAGCTGTTCAGGAACGCGAGCGTCGACAGCATCTGGATTCTGAACGGCGATGATCCGGAAGTGCAGAAGCTGGCGGGTGAGGTGCCGGGACGGCGGCTCAGCTTTCGGCTGCACGAGGAGCTCGGCGAGGGCGAGCACGGCGCGTTTCGCGCGCGAACCGGAGAGCTGATCCTGAAGGTCGATGCGCTGCGTGCGGTGCTGGCGCATCCTGGCGAGCTGCAGCTGATCGGCGAGCACAATCAGGCGAACGCACTGGCCGCGGCGTTGATTGCGATCGGTACCGGCATCCCGATCGCTGCGATCCAGTCGGGACTGAGAACATTCCGCGGGCTGCCGCACCGTCTGCAGATCGTGACCGAGCGGAATGGCGTGTTGTGGATCAACGACTCGAAGGCGACGAACGTGGCTTCGGCCGTCGTCGCTGTGAAGAGCATGACGCGACCGGCCATTCTGTTGCTGGGCGGGCGCCACAAGGGCGAGCCGTATACGAAGCTGCTGCCGGTCATGAGCAACGTGAAGCTGGTGCTCGCGTACGGCGAAGCGGCGGATCTCATTGCGAGAGATCTGCGCTTGCGAGTGGCGGTGGAGAGGGTGAGCGGCTCATTCGAGCAGGTGGTCGCGCGCGCGGCCGACTTCGCGCGCGCAGGAGATGCGGTGCTGCTGTCGCCCGCGTGCTCGAGCTACGACATGTTCCGGAACTACGAGGAAAGAGGCGATGCGTTCGCGCGCCTCGCGCAGCAGGAGAAGCATGACTAGAAACGCGACCGGCGCAGCCACTCTCGAAATGACACCGGCGCTCGGCGCGCGCACGCGCCTGGGCACCGGCTGGGAAGCGCCCGCGCTGCTCCTGTTGAGCGTCGCACTGCTCTCGTTCGGCGTGGTGAGCGTCTACAGTGCGAGCGCGGTCATGGCTCAGAGCAAAGGCGTCGCGGATTACTATTTCCTGGTCCGGCAGATGAGCGCGGCCGCGGCGGGGCTGGTCGCGCTCGCGCTCGCCGCGCAAGTGGATTATCGGCGCCTGCGTCTGCTCGCGTGGCCGGTGCTGCTGTTTGCGATCGCGCTGCTCGTGATCGTCATTCTGCCCGGGACGGAGGCCGTGGCGCCCCGCCTGAACGGTGCGCGTCGCTGGCTGAACGTCGGGCCCGCACAGATTCAGCCGTCCGAAGTCGCGAAGCTGGCGCTGATCATCTGGACGGCCGCGCTGGCGGTAAAAAAGCAGGAAAAGCTCTCCAGTCTGTCGCGTGGTCTGCTGCCCTTCCTGACGGTCTGGGGCATCGTGCTGCTGCTGATCTTCATGGAGCCGAACCTGTCGGCCGCGTGTCTCGTGCTGCTGCTGTCCGCGCTGGTCGCGTTCGCGGGCGGCGCGCGCATCGGACATTTCATTCTGCTCGCGCTGATCGGCCTGCCGATTCTCTGGGCACAGGTCGATTCGGTGGCGTATCGCATGAAGCGCATCGCGGCGTTCCTCGATCCTTCGCACGATCCCGCGGGCGTCAGCTATCAGATCAATCAGGCAATGATCGCACTCGGCAGCGGCGGCGTGTGGGGGCGCGGCTTCGGCCATGGCCTTCAGAAGTTCGGCTATCTGCCGGAGCCTCACAACGATTTCATCCTTGCCATGATCGGCGAAGAGTGGGGCTTTGCCGGCGTGCTCGCCATTATCATCGCATTCACGGCGTTCGCACTGATCGGCTACCGCATTGCGCGCCAAGCGGAAGACCTGTTCGGCTTCCTGCTCGCGGTCGGTCTGACCAATCTGGTGGTCGTGCAGGCGCTGCTGCACGTCGCCGTGAATATGGCTGTGGTGCCGACCACCGGTTTCACGCTGCCGTTCGTCTCGTATGGCGGCTCGAGCGTGCTGGTCTGTTTGACGGCGGTCGGCATTCTGGTCAGCGTGGCGCGCCGCGCGCAGGCAGGCGCGCGATGATGCACGTGCTGTTCGCGGGCGGCGGCACCGGTGGCCACCTATATCCAGCGCTTGCGTTGGCCGATGCGCTCGCCCGCGAGCGCAGCGACGTGGAGCCGCATTTCGTGGGCGCGCGGCGCGGTGTCGAAGCGCGCGTGCTGCCCGCGCAGCAGCGCCCTCACACGCTGCTGCCCTTCGAACCGCTGCGTCGCAGCAAGATCTGGCAGAACTGGCGCCTGCTGCCGTCGCTGTTCGCGAGTGTGCGCGGGTTGAGCCGGCTCTTTCGCGAGCTGCAGCCGCGGCTGGTGGTCGGCACCGGCGGCTACGCGAGTGCGCCCGCCTGCCTGTACGCGCTCACCAGAGGCGTGCCGGTCGCGATCCAGGAGCAGAACTCGCACGCCGGTCTTGCGCAGCGCACACTGTCACGCTGGGCGCGCCAGGTGCACCTCGGCTTTCCCGAGGCGCGCAAGGACATCACGCCCGGCCGGCACACGGAAGTGTTCACGCTCGGCAATCCTATCCGGCCGCCCGATCCGGCGCTCACGAAAGAGGCGGCGCGCCGCACTTTCGGTTTGAAGCAGGATGGCACGGTCGTGCTGGTGACCGGCGGCAGCCAGGGCTCACGCGCCATAAATGAAGCGGTGTTGGCGGCGCTCCTCGCACACTCACACACTCGCACCCTCGCACCCTCAGTGGAAGTCGTGTGGGCTACCGGTCCCGCTCACATCGACAGCATCCGCGCGCGCGTCGGCGAGCAGAGCTGGATTCAGGCGCACGGCTACATTGCGCATATGCCGGAAGCGATGGCGGCAGCCGACCTCGCGATCTCGCGCGCCGGTGCCATGACTACGGCCGAGCTGATGGCGTGGGGACTGCCGGCGATTCTGATTCCGCTGCCGACCGCCGCGGCCGATCACCAGACACACAATGCGCGTGCGCTCGAGGACGCGGGCGCCGCCGTCATGCTGCGCGAGAGCGAGCTGACGGCGCAGCGCCTCTGGCAGGAGCTGGAGAGCCTGACGGCGGACGCGGCCCGGCGCGCGCGCATGACGGAAGCGGCGCGCGAGCGCGCACAACCCTATGCCGCGCGCGAAATCGCGCAGCGGCTCGCGCGGCTGCTGCCATGATGCCGAACGATCTGCGGGAACTCGCCGCGCGCGGGCCGATCCACTTCGTCGGTGTGTGTGGTGCCGGCATGTCGGCGCTCGCCGAGCTCGCGTTGCATTTCGGGGCGCGCGTTACCGGGTGCGACCGTCATCTGAATGAGAGCGCGCAACGGCTGAAGGAGCTGGGCGCCGAGATCTGGCAGGGTCACGACGCGGCGCACGTGGAGCATGCCGGCGCGGTGATTACGACCGCCGCGGTCGGCTTCGATTCGCCCGAGCTGGCCGCCGCGCTGGACCTGGACATTCCGGTCATCAAGCGCGCGCATGCGCTCGGCAGCATCGTCAATCGAGGAACCGTGATCGCGGTGGCGGGCACACACGGCAAGACGACGACGACTGCCATGACGACGGCCATCCTGGACGAGGCGGGTCTCGACCCGACCGCGTTCGTCGGCGGTCGCGTGCCCGCATGGCAGGGCGGCCTGCGGCTCGGCGGCGACGAGTACTACGTGGTGGAGGCGGACGAGTACGACCGCTCCTTCCTCGCCTTGCGCCCGACCGTCGCGATCGTGACCACCATCGAGGCCGATCACCTCGACATCTACGGCACGCTGGAAGGCGTGCGCGAGGCGTTCGCCGCGTTCCTGTCGCTGCTGCCGGTCAATGGCCGGGCCGTCATCTGCGCCGACGATGCGGGCGCTCGCTCGCTCGCCCGCAAGCACCAGGGTGAGGTCGTGCGCTACGGCATCGATGACCAACACGCGAATCTGCGCGCGAGCAACGTCGAGAACCGCGGGCGGGGCAGTCGCTTCACCGTGACCGACAACGGCGAAGCGTGCGGCGAGGTGCTGCTGGGTGTGCCGGGCGTGCACAACGTACGCAACGCGCTCGCCGCGATCGCCTGCGCCGATTACGTGGGCGCGCCCTTCGCTGCGACGCAGCGCGCGCTCGCAAAATTCACGGGCGTCGGTCGTCGCTTCCAGGAGCTGGGTCGCGCGGCCAACATCGTGATCGTGGACGACTACGCGCACCACCCGACCGAGATCCGCGTGACCATCGCGGCCGCGCGCGCGGCATACGGCGGCCGCCGCATCGTGGCGGTCTTTCAGCCGCACCTGTACTCCCGCACGCGCGACTTCGCGGCCGAATTCGGCGCGGCTCTCTCGGCGGCCGATGCGGTCTGGGTCACCGACGTGTATCCCGCGCGCGAGGCTCCGATTCCCGGTGTAACCGGCGAGCTGATTGCAATCGCAGCGGGCGCGCAAACGCGCTACGTCGAGCATGTAGAGGAGCTGGAGAGCGCGCTGGCGCCGGAGCTGCGCAGCGGCGACGCCTGCATTTTCATGGGTGCGGGCAACATTGATTCGGTTGCCCACGCCGTGCTCGCGACGCTGCGAGGTCAGGTATGATGCGCGGCCGCCGCTGGCTCGGGTTGGGCGCGTGCGCGCTGGTTCTGACCGGCGCCGCCGCCGGCGCGCCGCGCCTGCTGCGCCGCTGGGACGCCTTCGGGGTCGAACGCGTCGAGGTGCATGGCACTCACTATCTCGCCGCCTACGACGCGCTCGTGCAGAGCGGCATTACGCGCACATCGAACGTGTTCGACGATTTCGAGCCATGGCGCGCGCGACTGCTCGAGCACCCGCTCGTGCTGGACGCAGCGATCGAGCGCCGACTGCCGGGCACGATTCGCATCACCATCACGGAGAGTGAACCGGTTGCGCTGGCTCGCACACCGGAGTTGACCGCAGTCGATGCGCGCGGCCGCGCACTGCCGATCGATCCCGTGCTGGCCGGTTTGGATGTGCCGCTGCTCGCGACGCAGGCCCGCCCCAACGCGGCCGGCGTCTTTGCCGATGCGCGCACGCGCCAGGTGATCGGCGTGCTCGCCATGCTCCAGCGTCGCGACGCGCGCCTGTTTTCCTGGGTGAGCGAAGCCGCTGCCATGAAGGACGGCGTGCGCCTCGCGCTGCGCAGTCCGGCGGGCGCCGAAGCGCTCGTCTCGTCGAGTGCCGGCGCGCTGAGACTCAATCAGCTACAGACCGCACTCGCCGACCTGGCCGCGCGCGCTGAGCTGTCGCGACTCGAGCGCATCGATGCGCGCTTTCACGATCAGGTAGTTGTCGCGCTGAAGAACGGAAATTGAAATGCGTCCAAATCTCGTAGCTGGACTCGACATAGGATCGACCAAGACCTGCGCCGTCATCGGCGAAGTCATGGCGGAGGGCGTACCCGCGCGCGGCAATGACGGGCTGCGCGTGCCCACTGTGAAGATCCTCGGCGTTGGGCAGACCCGTACGGGCGGCATGCGGCGCGAAGTCGTGACAGACATCGAAGGCACCACGGAATCGGTGCGCGCCGCGCTGAAGGAAGCGGAGCTGATGGCGGGCGTGAATGTGGAGCGCGTGTTCGTCGGCGTCGCCGGCGAGTACATCCACGCGCGCACCTCGACCGGCGTGGTCGCGGTCGGCGGCGAAGAGATCCGGCTCGACGATGTGAAACGCGTACAGGAAGTCGCGCGCGCGGTCGTCGTGCCGGCCGACCGCGAGGTGCTGCACGTGCTGCCACAGGAATACATCGTCGACCATCAGTCGAACATTCGCGATCCGATCGGCATGGCGGGCACCCGCCTCGAGGCGGAGGTCTACATCGTGACCAGCTCGATTGCCGCCACCCAGAACCTGCGCAAGGCGGTGAGCCGCGCCGGTTATCGCATCGAAGCGACCATTCACGAACCGCTGGCGACCGCGCAGGCGGTGGTCGCCGACGATGTAAAGGATGTCGGCGTCGCACTCGTCGATCTGGGCGGCTCGACCACCGAGCTGGCGATTTTCCGCGACGGCAAGATGCGCCACCTCGCATCGATTCCGTGGGGCGGCGGCACCGTGACCAACGATCTCGCCAAGGGTCTGTCGATCACCTACGCGGAAGCGGAGAAGGCGAAAGAGAAGCACGGCGTCGCCTTCGCGCAGCTGGTTGATCCGCGCGAGACGGTCGAGCTGCCGGGGCCGGGTCCCGGCTCGAGGCGGCAGGTCGCGCGTGAGCTGATCGCGCACATCATCGAGCAGCGTCTCGACGAGATACTCGGACTGGTCGCGCGCGAAATCGAACATGCAGGGGAGCTGGGCAAGCTTGGCGCGGGCGCCGTGCTGACGGGTGGTGGCGCGGGGCTGGCCGGCGCCGTCGATGTCGCGCAGCACGCGTTCGGCATGCCCGTGCGTGTGGGTGTGCCGGGCGAGCACCTCACGGGTCTCGCCGATTCGGTGCGGCGCCCGCAGTTCGCCACCGCGAGTGGGCTGACGCTCATGGGTGCCCGCAGTGTCGAGTTCAGCACGGGCGGCTTTGCGCTCGGCCAGGGCGCCGTCGGTAAGGCTTTGTCGTGGCTGAAAGAGTTCTTTTAACAGACGTTCACGTTCACGGTCACGTTCACGTTTACGTGAACGGGGCCGTCCACGTAAACGTGAACGTGAACGTAAACGTCCTTTCAAGGGGTTGAAAATGATCTTCGAGTTCGAGGAGAGTCTCGCTCAGAACGCACGCATGAAGGTCGTCGGCGTCGGCGGTGGTGGCGGCAACGCCGTCAATCGCATGATCGCTGAAGACCTCGAGGGCGTCGAGTTCATCAGCGTCAACACGGATGCGCAGGCGCTGAAGACGGCGAAAGCGCAGGTGAAGATCCAGATCGGATCGTTGCTCACGCGCGGCCTGGGCGCGGGCGCGCGACCCGAGATCGGCCGTCAGGCGATCGAAGAAAGCCGCGAGGACATGATGCGCGTGCTCGAGGGCGCCGATCTCGTCTTCATCACCGCCGGCATGGGTGGCGGCACCGGCACCGGCGCGGCGCCGGTGATCGCCGAGATGGCGCGCGAAATGGGCGCGCTCACCATCGGCATTGTCACCAAGCCCTTCCTCTTCGAGGGCAAGAAGCGCATGCGTCAGGCCGAGATGGGGCTCGCGGAGCTGAAGCGCGCCGCCGATACAGTCATCGTTGTACCGAACGAGCGGCTGTTGAGCGTCGTCGGCAAGGGAACTTCTTTCCGGGATGCGCTAAAAAAGGCCGACGAAGTGCTGTTGCACGCGACGCAAGGCATCTCGGATCTGATCCATGTGACCGGCGAGGTAAACGTCGATTTCGCGGACGTCAGAACGGTCATGCAGAGTCGCGGCCCGGCGCTCATGGGCACGGGCTTCGGGCGCGGCGAGAATCGTGCGGTCGAAGCGGCCCAGGAAGCCATCTCGAGTCCCCTTCTCGACAATGTCACCATCGAGGGCGCGCTGGGCGTCCTGATCAACATCACGGGTGGCATGGATCTCACCATTGACGAGGTCACGACCATCGCTTCCATTATTCAGGAAGCCGGTGGCGAGGAAGCGGAAATCATTTTCGGCGCGGTGCACGACCCGTCGCTCGAGGGTGAGGTCCGCGTGACCGTGATCGCAACCGGGCTCGAGCGGGAGGAGGTCGCGAGCGGTACCGTCGTCCGGCCGCTGGCCGCGATGAGCGGCCTCGGCTATGGTACGCGCACCGTGATGCCGGCCGCGGCCGCCGTTGCCGCGGAGCCCGCGACCTTCGCGCGCGTGGCCGCACCGGCAGCCGCCGCCGTGCGGCCGAGCGCGCACCCGGAGCCGACACCGTTTCAGCGGCCGCCGCAGGCGCCCGTGTCGCGGCACCAATTGACCGATCTCGACATTCCGACGTTCATCCGTCGACAAATGGACTAGCCGAACAGGTTTGATGCAGAACCCGATCAAAGCAGCGACACTGATTCTCGTAGGTGCGGTTTCGCTCGGCGCGATTACCGTCTGGCCACCGCGCGACTCCAGGACGGCTACGTCCCCGGAGGATGCGCCACTGCTGGCGGCCATGCAGGTCGCGCCTGTCGAGATCGTCGAGACGCATGTAATTCAGCGCGGCGAGACCCTCTCGGGCGTGCTCACCCGGCTGGCCGTAGTGGGCCAGGACCTGGCCGACGCGCTGCTCGTGGTTCGTGAGCATCAGGACCCGCGCAGAATGAGCGACGGCGCCGAGGTCACCGTGCACCGCTGGGCGGCCAATGACTCGCCGCGCGCGATCGAGCTGCGCGTCAATGCGGACAGCACGGTCGTCCTTGCCAGGAACGATCTCGGCTGGCAGGCCGATCTGGTTCTCACGCCGGTGGTGGTCGACACGGTGTTCGTGGCGGGACGGATCGACGCCGGCACCACCCTCTACACGTCCCTGGTCCTCGACGAGAGCATCAACCTGCCCGCCGCCGAACGCGTGCAGCTTGCCGCCGAGCTGGGTGGCATCTACGCCTACACGATCGATTTCTCGCGCGACATTCAGCCGGGCGACAGCTATCAGATCGCCTACGAGCGCGAGGCGCGGCCGGACGGCACCGCGCGCAGCCGCAGGATTCTGATCAGCGAGGTGGTCAATCAGGGCAAGCCGATGAGCGCGGTGTATTTCAAGAAGGGCAGTGTCGACGGGTACTACTCCGCGACCGGCGAATCGCTCAAGAAAGCCTTCCGCCGATCGCCACTCGATTTCGAGCGTATCACGTCCGCATTCAATCCCAACCGTTACCATCCCATACTCGGCATCTATCGCGCGCACCTCGGCACTGATTACGGCGCCGGTTACGGCACGCCGGTACGCGCCGTCGCGGATGGCACCGTGGCATCCGCAGCGCGCGATCGCGGCTACGGCAACGTGGTCACGCTCCGCCACCACAATGGTTACTCCACGCGCTACGCGCACCTGCGCAATTTCGCGAAGGGCATTCGGGCCGGCACGCGTGTGGAGCAGGACCAGGTCATCGGCTACGTCGGTTCCACGGGTCTTGCGACGGGGCCGCATCTGCATTTCGAGCTGCGCAAGAATGGCCGCCCGACCAACTGGAAGAAGGCCAGGCTGCCCGGCGCGCCGCCCATCCCGTCGGACTACCGCGCGGAATTCAAGCGGCTGGTCGGCGAGCGGTTCGCGCTGCTCGAGCAGGTGACCTCTACACGGCTCGCGGCCACGGGAGGGCAGGGCAATCACGCCGGCGGACTCTGATTGTTTGGGAGCATGGGAACATGGGCCATGTTCCCATGTTCCGGTGTTTGCCGTTAGTTTCCCGGCGTGACGACGGCCAAAATCCTGCTCCTCATTTTCGGCGCCGCGCTCGCGCTCGGGCTCTCGGCCTTTACGTATCTCGAGCGTGAGCCGGCCGGTCGCGGTCGCGCGTTCCTGATCGCACTTCGCACCACCACCCTCATCCTGCTGCTCCTGCTGCTGCTGGATCCGCGTCTGCCCGGAGCGCAGAGGCGCACCGGCGGCACACGCTTCGTGGTCGACGCCTCGCTGAGCATGCAGCTGGGCAACGCGTGGCAGCGTGCGTTGACCGAAGCGGCGGGCGCAGTAGGGCCCGTCCTGCTCTTCGGCAGCGCCGCGCGCGCCGTGCCGCCCGATTCGCTCGCGCGGCTGCGCCCCACCGACGGCGCTTCGCAACTGCTGCCCGCGCTGCAGAGCGCCGCGGAAGCGAATGCCGAACGAGTGATCGTCGTCACCGACGGCGCCATCGATGATGCACCGGCGGTCACGCGCTGGCTGCCCACGCTCAACCTCGATCTGACTGTCCGCAACGTGGGCGGCCCAAGCATCCCGAATCGTGCGCTTCGCGACGTCGAAGCACCTGCCTGGGCGGAGGCCGCCAAGCCGATCACGTTTGGGATTCAGCGGCAATCGACCGCGCCGGTCGCCGGCGACGCGGTGGTAGTTCGACAGGATGGCCGCGAGATCGCCCGCACCGCCGGCGATTCCGTGTCCTTCATCGCGAGCGGACCTCCCGAGGGAGGGCTGGTTCGTTACGACGTCGCATTCGCCGCCGCCGATTCCATTCCCGACGACGACGTGCGTTCCGTCTATGTGTTCATAGGCGAGCAGCCGGCTGGCGTCGCGATCGTCTCATTCGATCCCGATTGGGAGCCGCGCTTCCTGCACCCGGTGCTCGAGAATGCGCTCGGCCTGCCGGTCCGCAGCTTTCTGCGTCTTTCGGGTGCGTACGTTCGCGTCGGCAGCGGTCTCGCCGCGGGCACGCGCGTGCCGGAGCGCGACGTGCTGCGCGCCGTGAACGAAGCGGATCTGCTCGTGCTGCACGGCATGACAGCCGCCGCGCCGCAGTGGGCCCAGCAGGCCGCGCGCAGCGCGCGCAGCCTGTTCGTGTTCCCCGGGGAGGGAGGCACGCGCGTACCGATCCAGACGTCGGGCGCCGTGGCGGCGGACTGGTACGTCTCGCCCGACGTGCCCGCTTCGCCTATCGCGGCGCTGCTGGCCGACATTGATGCGAGCGCGATTCCGCCGTTGAATTCGCTGCAGACTGCGACCGCGCCCGAGCAGGCCTGGGCGCCGCTGCTCGGTGGCCGCACCCGGACGGGCGGCAGCGCGCCGCTCGTACTGGCGGCCGAGATCGAAGACCGCAGATGGGCCGTCGCGCTCGGTCGCGGGTATTGGCAATGGGCGTTCCGCGGCGGCGCTGCGCGCGATGCGTACACGCGTCTCTGGGGCGCGCTGGCCGGCTGGGTCACGCAGGAACGGGCGCAGGTCGCGGGCGCGAGCGTCCGCCCCGTCGCGCGCGCCGTCGCGCGCGCTGAGCCGATCCGCTGGGTTGCGCCCGGCATCGCGGCCGATTCCTTCGTGCTCACGATGGGGGAAGCGGCGGGCAACAAGACGCGCGCGGTCTTGCCGGCGCAGAACGCAGATACGGTTGTATCGGCAGCGGGCGAGCCGGGACACTACACGTACGACATACGCGCGCTCAGAAATGGCAGCGAAGTCGCGCGCGCCAGCGGTCCGCTCACGATCGAGTCGTACTCGCCGGAATTCATGCGGCGCGTCGTCGATATCGAAGAGCTGAAGAACGCGCCGCGTCAGCTGGCGCAGCAGGCGCGCACCGCGGGTCGCGCGCTGCACACCTACTCCTGGCTGTACGTGCTGCTGGTCGCGCTGCTGTGCGCGGAGTGGGTGCTCAGAAGAAGATGGGGACTTAGATAGTGAAAAGACTGTTCGATAGATCGGAAGAGAAGAGATCACTGTGGCAGCGCATCAAGGATGTCGCGCTCACCGATGTGGCCGTGCTGGTCAAGGGACTGGATGAGGGCTCGCTCGAGAAGCTCGAGGAGCTGCTGATCGCGAGCGACTTCGGTGTGCCCGCGACCATGCGCCTGGTCGGCAAGGTCGAAGCGCTGTCACGTCAGGGGAAGATCAGGACCGAAGCTGAATTCCTGCGCACGGTCGAGACGGAGATTCGCGACATCCTGAACGTCGGCGCCGGAGATTACGAGCTCGAGTTCAGCAGCGCTGCCGAGCCGGCCGTATTCCTGTTCGTGGGTGTGAACGGCGTCGGCAAGACGACGTCGATCGGCAAGCTCGCGAACCGGTTGAAGCAGCAGGGCAGAAAGCCGCTGCTCGCGGCCGCCGACACGTTCCGCGCGGGCGCCATCGATCAGCTGCGCATCTGGGCGGCGCGCACCGGCTCCGAATTCGTGGGCGCGCAGCCCGGCGCCGACCCCGCCGCGGTCGCATTCGATGCGCTCGACGCCGCAAAAGCGCGCAATGCGGACACCATTATCATCGACACCGCGGGACGGCTGCACACGCAGAGCGATCTGATGCAGGAGATTCAGAAGGTCGCGCGTGTGATTGCGCGCAAGCAGCCGGGCGCGCCCCACGAGACGCTGCTCGTGCTCGACGCGACCGTCGGTCAGAACGCGCTGGCGCAGGCCCGCACTTTCAGCTCCGCGCTCGATCTGACCGGCCTCGTTCTGGCCAAGCTGGACAGCAGCGCGAAGGGCGGCGTCATCGTCGCGCTCAGGCAGGAGCTTGGACTGCCGGTCAAGCTGGTGGGCACCGGCGAGACGGTCGACGCGATCGAAACGTTTGACCCGAATGTTTTTGCAAGGGAAGTTCTTGGGACTTGAAATAGCGATGAGAGCGATTGGAGCGATGAGAGCGATTGGAGCGATGAGAGTGATGAGAGTGAGCTCTCTCTTCCGCGAAATCGCTCTTATCGCTTACAACGCTCCCATCGCTCACATCGCTCTTATCGCTCACATCGCTCTTATCGCTCACATCGCTCACATCGCTCTAATCTCTCTCATCGCACCATGACGCTCCTCGACCGTCCCGCACAATACCTGAAGGGCGTGGGCCCCAAGCGCGCGGAAGCACTCGCGCGCCTGGGGATTCACTACGCGCGCGATCTGCTCTACCACACGCCGCGCCGCTACGAGGACGCCAGCACGGTAACGCGCATCAGCGACGCGCAGGTCGGGATGGACGTGACGGTGATCGGGGAAGTCGTCGCCAAAGGAATCACACCGACCCGCGCCGGGCTGCGCATCTTCCAGGCGAGTCTGCGCGATGAGTCAGGGCGCATCGAATGCTCCTGGCCCGGCCAGCCCTTTCTCGACCGCAGCATCGACAAGGGCGATCTGCTGCTCGTGACCGGCACCGTGCGCTTCTTCAACGGCCGCATCCTTCAGCCGCGCGAATTCATTGTGCTGGGGCAGGCCGGCGAAAACGGCGATGCGAAAGGCAAGGTCCTGCCGATCTATCCTTCGACCGAAGGCCTCTCGCAGCGCATGCTGCGCACCATCATCGACGCGAATATTCCTGCGCTGCTGGGCGCGGCGTCAGTGGACGAGATCTTCGATGCGCGTGCGCTCAAAGAGGCCGGGCTGCCACCGCTCATGAGCGCGCTCGCGTGGCTGCACGCGCCGGAAAGTCTCGAGCAGGCGGAGCGCGGTCGCCGCCGTCTCGCGTACGACGAGATCTTCCTGCTCCAGCTGCTGCATGCGCGCGCGCACTATCATGCGACCCGCGATCGGCCGGGCATCGCATTCCAGCGCACGGACGCATTGATCGGCGCGCTGCACCGAGCTCTGCCGTTCGAGCTGACCGCGGCGCAGACGCGCTCGCTCGAGGAGATCTTCGCGGACATGCAGTCCGGCCGGCGCATGAACCGGTTGTTGCAGGGCGACGTCGGATCCGGCAAGACCGTCGTCGCTCTCTTCGCTGCACTGCTCGCGCTCGAGAACGGCTATCAGGCCGCCATCATGGCGCCCACCGAGATCCTGGCCGAGCAGCACGCGCGCACCATCCGCTCGCTGGTCGACACGCTGCCGCTCAACGTGGTTCTGCTGACCGGCAGACTCGGCGCCGGCGAGCGGCGCGCCGCACTCACGGCCATCGAGAATGGCGACGCGCACATCGTCATTGGCACGCACGCGCTCATCCAGGAGCACGTCCGGTTCAAGCGCCTGGGCCTCTCGCTCGTCGACGAGCAGCATCGCTTCGGCGTCAAGCAGCGCCTCGCCCTCTCCGAGCTGGGTGAGAACGCCGACACCCTCGTCATGTCCGCAACGCCGATTCCGCGCTCGCTCGCCCTCACGCTCTACGGCGATCTCGATCTCAGCCTGCTGAACGAATTGCCGCCCGGGCGCCAGCGCATCCGCACCGCACTGCGCGAGGGCGAGGCGCGCGCCAAGGTCTACGACTTCATTCGCGCGGAAGTGCAAAAAGGCCGACAAGTCTACATCGTCTATCCGCTGGTCGCAGAATCGGAAAAGGTCGACCTCAAGGCCGCGACCGCCGAGTACCAGCGCCTGGCCGGCGAAATCTTTTCGGACCTTAAAATCGGCCTGCTGCACGGGCAGCTGAGCGGGGAAGAGAAGGACACGACCATGCGCGCTTTCGCGGCTGGCTCGATCGCCATCCTGGTCGCGACCACCGTGATCGAAGTCGGTATCGACGTGCCCAACGCCAGCGTCATGGTGATTGAGCACGCCGAGCGCTTCGGCCTCTCGCAGCTGCACCAGCTGCGCGGCCGCGTCGGGCGCGGCGCCGAGCAGAGCTACTGCATTCTGATCTGGGAAGGCGGAGCCGAGGCCCTCGACCGCCTGCGCACTCTCGAGCAGAGCGAGGACGGCTTCGAGATCGCGCGCGCGGATCTCCGCCTGCGCGGCATGGGAGATTTCTTCGGCGCCAAACAGCACGGCCTGCCCGATTTCAAATTCTTCGCTGTCGAGCGCGACGAAGACCTGCTCGCCCGCGCTCGTAACGCCTCCCGAACCATCATCGACCAGGACCCGGCTCTGGCCGCGGCCGCGCATCAGCAGCGGCGCGAGCAGCTCCTGCGGCGCTTCGGCGCGCGCGAGCGGCTGTACGACGTCGGCTAAAGGGGAGGAGGGGTGTAGGGAGGATGGGCGTAGGGGAGGATGGGCGTAGGGGAGGAGGGGCGTAAGGGGAGGAGGGGCGTAGGGGAGGAGGGGCGTAAGGGGCGGAGGGGCGTAGGGGAGGCGGGGCGAAAGGGAGGAGGGGCGTAGGGGCGAAAA
>JBQTJO010000350.1:0-3032 GCA_052387015.1 Gemmatimonadota bacterium | reverse complement strand
CACGCGTGCCGCGCAGCGCGCTCGAGCAGAAGCACGAAGACGTCGCGGCATCGCTGCAGTACGTACTCGAAAACGCGCTCGAGGCGCTGCTGCGCCGGCTGCACCGGCAGACGGGCTGCGACACGCTGTGCCTGGCCGGCGGCGTCGCGCTCAATGGCGTGTTCAATGGGCAGATCCGGCAGCGCACGCCTTTCCGCGAGGTTTACATCCAGCCCGCCGCCGGCGATGCCGGCACCGCGCTGGGCGCCGCCTATTACGTGTGGAATCACGTGCTGGGGAACGCGCGCTCGTTCGAGCTGCGCCATGCCTACACTGGCACACATTACGACGACGTGCAGATCGAGTCCGCGCTGCGCTCGCGTGGACTCGCCTATGTCAGGCTCGATGACGATGCCATCGCAAGAAGAGCGGCCGAGCTGATCGCGAGCGGCAGCGTGGCCGGCTGGTTCCAGGGGCGCATGGAATGGGGGCCGCGCGCGCTCGGCAATCGCAGCATCCTGGCGGATCCGCGCCGGGCCGGGATGCGCGAGGTGCTGAACGCGCGCATCAAGCAGCGCGAACCGTTCCGCCCGTTCGCGCCAGCCCTGCTCGAGCGCAGCATGGACCGCTACTTCGAGGGCGCGGCGCCCGACCCGTTCATGTTGACCGTATACCCGATCCGCGCGGAGAAGCGCAGCGAGATCCCGGCGGTCACCCACGTCGATGGTACCGGCAGGCTCCAGACGGTGACGGCCGAGAGCAACCAGCGCTACGCGAGGCTCATTGGCGAGCTGGAGGCCCTGACAGGTGTGCCGGTCGTGCTGAACACGTCGTTCAACGAGAACGAGCCGATCGTCTGCTCGCCCGCAGATGCGATCGACTGTTTCCTGCGCACCCGCATGGATGCTCTCGCGATCGGCAACTTCCTGGTGACGCGCGCCTGATGGCGAAGCCGCTGCGCGTGCTGCTGATCGTCAACCACTTTCCACCCGACGCGAATCCGAGCGGCCGCCTGATGAGCCAGCTCGCGGATGGCCTGCGCGCACGCGGCCTGTCGGTCGATGTGCTGACCAGCTTTCCGCACTATGCGGGTTTTCGCGTCGATCCCACACGACGCGGGCGGCTGTTCGAACGCGAGCGCGTCGGCGACGACGTCGTCACCCGCCTGTGGGTGTTCGCATCCGGCCGCAAGCAGAACATGCTGCACCGGCTCGCCAATTACCTGTCGTTTGCGGGCATGGTGACACTGGCCGGCGCGTTCACCCGGCGCCGGCACGACGTAGTGCTCGCGAACAGCGGCTCCTTCTTCACCGGCGTGGTCGGCTGGGTACTGCGCGTGCTGCGGCGCACGCCGTTCGTCTATAACGTGCAGGACATCTATCCGGATGTGCCGGTGCGCGCGGGTCAGCTGAGCAATCGCCGGGCGGTCGCCGCGCTCGAGCGCATCGAGCGGTTCATGTATGCGCGCGCGGCTCGCGTGACCGTGATCTCGCGCGAGCAGCGGCGCGTGCTGATCCGGAAGGGGGTGCCCGAGCAGAAGCTGCTGGTCAGTCCGAATTTCGTGGACACGAGCTTCATTCGCCCGCTGCCCAGGGACAACGCGTTCGCACGGGCGCACGGGCTGGCGGACCGGTTCGTGGTCGCGCACGCGGGCAATCTCGGCTATGCCTACGATTTCGATGCGCTGCTCGCCTGCGCCGCCGCGTTGCGCGGGCACGAGGATATCGTCTTCCTGATCATCGGCGAGGGCGTGCGCAAGGAAGCGATCGAGGAGCGTGTGCGCACGGAAGCTCTCGCCAACGTTTGTTTGCTGGACTTTCAACCGGAGCAGCAGCTGCCCGAGGTGCGGGCCGCGGTCGACGTGCAGCTGTCGCTCTACCGCAGGGGCGCGGCGGAGTCGTCGCTGCCATCCAAGCTCTACGAGATCATGGCGAGCGGGCGGCCGGTGATCGTGAGCGCCGAGGCCGGCACGGATGCGCGCAGCCTGGTCGAGGCGGCGCGCTGCGGGTTGAGCATCGAGCCGGAGAACGCTGAGCAGCTGTGCGCGGCGGTCCGGCGGCTGCGCGCCGAGCCCGCGCTCGCGCGCGAACTGGGCGAAAACGGCCGCCATGCGGCCGTGTGTTCCTACTCGCGCGAGGTCGCGGCCGAGCGCTACGCAGCATTGCTCGAGGAGGTCGCAAAGCGTTGACAAGCACCAGCACGCCGGTCAATGATCCAGCCGTCAGGGAACCCATACTGAAGAGACCGTTCGATTTTCTGATTGCCGGCATCGGGCTGCTGTTGTCTGCACCGCTGTGGGCTATTGTCGCCCTCGCGATCAAGCTGGACGATGGTGGCCCGATTTTTTTTGCGCAGGCACGCTGGGGCAAGGGCGGACGCGTGTTTCGCGTGCGCAAGTTCAGAACCATGGTCGTCGATGCGGATGCGCGCTTCGGTGCGGTGCCGGCAGCGGCAGATGATCCGCGCGTTACGCGTGCGGGACGGCTGCTGCGCGCGAGCGGCATGGACGAACTGCCGCAGCTGCTGAGCATCTGCCGCGGCGACATGAGCCTGGTAGGCCCACGCGCGCTCGCGATCGGTGAGACGTACCGCGCTGCGAGCGGCCGCCGCGTCGAATACGCGAGCGTGCCCGGCTTTCGTGAACGGCTGAGCGTGCGCCCCGGCTTGACCGGCGTTGCGACCGTCTACCTGCCGAAAGATGCGGATCCGGGCGCGCGCTTCGCAGCCGATGTAGAATACGTACGCAATCCATCGCTCGTGCGAGATGTGAAGCTGGTCGCGCTGTCCCTCTGGATCAGCGTGCGTGGCAAGTGGGAATCGAGGAGGAGCAAGCTCTGAGCACCGAGAATCGCTACGATTGCATCGTGGTCGGCGCTTCATGCGCCGGGCTGCGCGCGGCCGAGCTGCTGGCCGGCGCCGGCATGCGCGTCGCCGTCATCGAGCGGCGCCACCGCATCGACGACCTCACCAGAACCTGGATCGTCACCGAACACCTCGAACCGGTGCTCGGGTTTACGCCCTCCGAAGCCGTGATTCACCGCTCGAGCGTGATG
>JBQTJO010000349.1:0-1784 GCA_052387015.1 Gemmatimonadota bacterium | reverse complement strand
ATCGCTCTCATCGCGAAGATCTTCGTCAGAAGATCTTCCGGATTCCCTGCAGCAGCTTGTCGATCGCGTTCTGGCCGCCGCCGTGGATCGGACAGTACTCCGTCGGCTCGGTGCCGGGCAGGAAGTACTCGATGCGCACGCTTTCCGGCGGGCAGTCCTCCACGGCGAGTCCACCGCTTTGGGTGTCGATCGGAATGCTGGTCACACTGGCGGGCGGCGTCCACCCGCCGGGCTGCGGCATCTTCGCGTACGCGTCCTTCATCATCTCGGCCCAGATCGGCGCGGCCATACGACCGCCGCTCGCGTTCGACGTGATTGTCTTCGGCTGGTCGAAGCCGAGCCAGACGCCGGCGACGATGTCCGGCGTCATGCCGACGAACCAGACGTCCTTCGAATCATTGGTCGTGCCGGTCTTGCCGGCGGCTGGCAGCCAGAAGCCCGCGCGCCGAACGGACGCGGCCGTGCCGCGATCCACGACATCCTGCATCATGCTGAGCGTCAGGAAGGCCACGCCTGCATCGATCGTGTAGTCACCCGACTCGCGCGCCCGCCACAGCACCTTGCCGCGCGCATCTTCGACGCGATTGATCAGGCGCGGTTTGATGCGTTTGCCGCCGTTGCCGAATGCGCCGATCGCGGCCACGAAGTCGATCGGCACGACCTCGGCCGCACCCAGGAAGATCGACGGGTAAGGCGGAATGTGCGTCGTGACGCCGGCCGCGCGCGCCATCGAGATGACCGCCTGCGGTCCGACCCATTGTCCGACGCGAACCGCGGCGTTGTTGGATGAAAGCGCGAGCGCATCGCGCACCGACAGCTGCGTGACGGAGTCGGGCACGACATCGTCCGGGCTCCACGCGCCTGAAGCATCCGAAACGGGCGTCGTCTCGATACGCGAGTTGAGCGTCAGTCCATGCTGAATCGCTGCCGCGTATACGAACGGCTTGAATGCCGATCCGGGTTGGCGCTTGGCTTCGGTCGCACGATCGAAATTCGAGTGCGTGTAGTCGCGGCCGCCGACCAGCGCGCGCACTTCACCGGTGCGCACGTCCATGGCGACGACCATGCCCTGCAGGTAAGGCGACCCGCCACCGGTTGCCGGCCGCAGCTTCGAGGTGTCCGGCTTCGGATGGCGATAGCGCCCCAGCTCGCCCGCCTCGATCCTGCGGATCTGCGCAACCAATGCTTCGCGCGCGCCCTTCTGCACGGCGGGATCGAGACCGGTGTAGACGCGCAGGCCGCGCTTGTCCGCGTCCTCACCAAACCTCTGCCGCAGCTCCTCGCGGATGGCCGCGACAAAGTACGGTGCCGGGCCCGCCGCTTCGATGGGCGGCGCGAGCCGCAGCGGCTCCGCCTTCGCCTTGCTTGCCTGCTCGGCGCTGATCACGCCTTCGCGCGCCATCACATCGAGCACGACGTTACGGCGGCGAATCGTCTGCGCCGGCTTCTTGCGCGGATTGTAGCCCTCGGGGTTCTTGGCCAGACCGATCAACACCGCCGCTTCGCTGACGCTGACGCCGCGCACCGGCTTGCCGAAATATGCGCGCGCTGCTTCTTCGACGCCGTACAAGCCATCACCGAGGTAGATCTGATTGACGTACAGCTTCAGGATCTCGCGCTTGGTGAACGCCTTCTCGATTTTCGGCGCGAGCGAGACTTCGCATGCCTTGCGACGCAGCCTGTTCTCATCCATCGGCAGCTCGTCCGTGAAAACCTGGCGCGCGAGCTGCATCGGAATCGTGCTGAAGCCTTCCTCGATCGAGAGCGACAGGATGTTGCGCGCC
>JBQTJO010000348.1:0-3012 GCA_052387015.1 Gemmatimonadota bacterium | reverse complement strand
TGCCGCGCTGGCTCGAGCCGCTCGCGCGCTTCGCCGGCTTCTCGACCATCCCGTTCGACCGCGGCATGCCCGGCTTCGCGAAGGCCGTTCTTTCCATTCGACGACGACACTTCAGCCGCGGCGTGCTGTTGACGCCTTCATTCTCCTCCGCGTTGATGCTGCGACTCGGCGGCGTGAAATCCAGGCGCGGCACCAACACCGATAGCCGCACCGGACTGCTCACGTCGGTGATCGATCGCAAGCTGATCGCGCACCATCATCGCTCCACCATTTACATGCTGCTTGCGACCGGCGACCTGCCGGGCGAGCGGCCGATCCCGAAGCTCACGGTCAATCGCGAGGCGCGCTCGCGCTTCCGCGATCTGGTCGGCACGGGCGCGCCCCTCATCGGCATCATTCCCGGCAGCAACGCGCCCGCGCGCACCTGGCCCGCGGAGCGCTTCGCGGAAGTCGTCGAGCAGCTGTCGCGCGATGGGCGTGTCGTCGTGTTCGGCAGCGCCGCGGAGCAGGAGCGGACACGGTTGGTGGCGGGCGACGTCGCCATCGATCTTGGTGGCCGCACCGATCTGCCCATGCTCGCGGCCGGCGTCGCGGAATGTGAGGTCGTGATCGGCAACGACACCGGCCCGCTGCATTTGGCGGCCGCGGTCGGCGCGCGCACGATCTCGATGTGGGGCGCAGGCAAACCGGATGAAACGGCCCCGCCATCGGGTCATGTGCGGCTGCGCGATGAGCGGCTGCCGTGTCTCGAGTGTGTGAAAAACGTGTGCCCGCGGCGCGGGCGAGGTTACATCGCGGACAACGCGTACATGGAGTGCATGCAGCTGATTGCTACAGACCAGGTCGTCACGGCGGCGCGCGCTCCGTCACCGGATGCGTGAGCCGCCCGCGGCCGGCTATGCCAAAATCGGCCCTACGCTGTATCTTGCCGCCATGACTTTACCAACCGACAAAAAGTGGGTGATCGGCGTCGATCTGGGCGGCACCAACATTGTCGTGGGCGTCCTGCCCATCGACGGCGGCACCGGTGACGTGCTCGCGCTCAAGTCCGAGCCGACCGAGCCGCAGCGCGGCGCCAAATACGTGGTCGACAAGATCGTGCTGCTGATCGAGGAAGCGCGCGCGGATGTCGTCTCGCAGCTGGGCGGCACGCGCGGCGACTTCGCCGGCATCGGCATCGGCGCGCCCGGACCGCTCGACCGCAAGACCGGCACGGTCATCCACGCGCCGAACCTCGGCTGGCGCAACTTCCCGCTGCGCGACCTGGTCTCGAACGCGATCAATCTGCCCGCCTTCCTCGACAACGACGCCAACTGCGCGACCTACGGCGAATGGTGGCTGGGCGCCGGCCGCAATGTGGACACCCTGGTCGGCCTGACACTCGGCACCGGCATCGGCGGCGGCATCGTGCTGCACGGCGAGATCTTCCACGGCGTGAGCGATGCCGCGGGCGAGATCGGCCACATGACGATCGAGGCGAATGGCCGCAAATGCGCGTGCGGCAATTACGGCTGTCTCGAGGCGTACGCATCCGGTCCGAACATCGCCGCGCGTGCGCGCGAGGGCATTGAGTCGGGCTACGAATCGATGCTGACCGACCTGGCGCAGGGCAAACTCGAGGACATCACCGCGGCCACCGTCTACGAAGCCGTCGTGCTGGGCGATCCGTACGCGAACGAGGTGATGCGCGAGACCGCCAAGTTCCTGGGCGCCGGCGTCGCCAACATCATCAACATCTTCAATCCCGAGATGGTCGTGATTGCCGGCGGCGTCACGCAGGCCGGCGATCATCTCTTCATGCCGCTGCGCGCCGAAGCACGCCGCCGCGCCTTCAAGGTCGCGATGGATGCGTGCGCGATCACGCCCGCCACGCTGCCGGGCACGGCAGGCGTGATCGGCGCGGCCGGCGTGTTCAAGAAAGAATTCTTCGGCGTCGTATAATGCGCCTGGGTGTGGTCGGCACGATGGTATGGGACCGCATCTACGCGCGGGATGTGCGCGGCGGCCCGATCGAGGAGTGGGGCGGCGTCACTTACACGCTGTCCGCTCTGCAAGCTGCCGCGCCCGAGAACTGGCGCATCGTGCCGATCATGAAAGTCGGGCGCGACCTGCGCGAGCGCGCGTTCGATTTCCTGCGCACCCTGCCGGGCGTCGATCTCGAGCCGGGTATCATGCTGGTCGATGAGCCGAACAACCGCGTCGAGCTGCGCTACACGGACGCGGAGCGCCGCTGCGAGCTGATGTCGGGCGGCGTGCCGCCCTGGACCTGGCCGGAGATCGCGCCGCTGCTCAGGAATATCGACGCGCTCTACATCAACTTCCTGTCGGGCTTCGAGCTGTCGCTCGAGACCGCGCAGCGCCTGCGCATCGGCTTCCACGGGCCGATCTACGCGGACCTCCACTCGCTGCTGCTCGGCATCGACGCCGGCGGCATGCGCGTGCCCAGGCCGCTCGCCGATTGGCGCGAGTGGATCCACTGCTTCGACATCGTGCAGGTCAACCAAGAGGAGCTGGGGCTGCTCGCGCATTACTGGGGCGATCCCTGGCGTTTCGCGGCGGAAGCCGTCGGCGAGGAGCTGCGGCTGCTGCTGGTGACGCTGGGCGCGCGCGGCTCCGTCTACATCGCATCGCCCGCGTTCGAGGGCAACCCGCTCGAATGGCGGCGTGACGGACTGCACGTGCACAAGAAGCTCAGCAAGCCGGGCGCAGTGAGGAGCGAGAAGATCGCGCCGCCTGAACCGGTCACGGACGGCGATCCGACCGGCTCCGGTGATGTCTGGGGCTCGACCTTCTTCATGCGGCTGCTGCTCGGCGACGACGTGCGCGCCGCCATGAATGCAGCCAATCGCGCGGGCGCGCGCAACGTGCAGTATCGTGGCGCGACGGGGCTCCACAATTTCCTGAAAGGTCGTATTCCCTAGTGAAAGTCATCACCGTACCTGGATCGCTGGACGAGCATTCATTCGACGCCATGCTCGACGGGCTTCCCGGTGAAGCCGGTGAGCGCGTGCT
>JBQTJO010000347.1:0-10437 GCA_052387015.1 Gemmatimonadota bacterium | reverse complement strand
CCCGCGACCCGCGACCCGCGACCCGCGACCCGCGCCCGCATGGTTCCCGCGCCCGCGCCCGCGCCCGCGAAAAGGAGAGGAATGGAACGCCGCAAGTTCTTCCACAGCGCCGCCGCCGTAACCGCCGGCGCGCTCACGTTCGCCAGCGAAGCAGAAGCGCAGGAGCATCCCGCGATCGCGGCATTGCAATCGATGAAGCCGCTGGAGCCGCCTCCGATTTCAGAAACCGAACGCAAGGAGCGGCGCGCCAAGGCGCAGCGCCTGATGGCGAGCGCGAACATCAGTGCGCTGCTGGTGGAGCCGGGGCCGGCGCTGGACTATTTCGCGGGCGTGCGCTGGGGTCGCAGTGAACGCCTGTTCGCGCTGCTGCTGCCGCAGCGCGGTGATGGTCTTTTCATCTGCCCCGCATTCGAGAAGGAGAGGGCGGAGAGCCAGATCGCCGATCGCTTTCGCATTCGCGTCTGGCAGGAGGACGAGAGTCCGTACGTGCTGGTCGGCAATACGCTGCGCGACTGGGGCTACGCGACCGGAACGCTCGCGGTCGAAAGCAGCGCGCGCTTTTTCGTGGCGGCTGCGCTCGCCACGGTCAGGCCCACCCTGGAGGTCGTCAGCGGCGATGCGATCACGCAGTGGTGTCGCGGCATCAAGACGTCGCATGAAGTCGATCTGATGCGACACGCGAACCAGGTCACGATCGCTGCATACCGCGCCACGCTGCAGACGCTCGAGCCGGGCATGATGCAGAACCAGCTGGCGCGCATTCTCTCGGCCGCGTTTCAGAAGCTCGGCTACAGCGGCGGCGCGCTGGTCCTGTTCGGCGAATCATCGGCGTACCCGCACGGTCTCGAGCGGCCGCGCGCGCTCGAAGAGGGCCAAATCGTGCTGATCGACGGCGGCACCCGCGTGCACGGCTATGCCTCCGACATCACGCGCACCGTCGTGTTCGGCACGCCCGGCGCCGAGCAGCAGCGCGTGTACGAGGTAGTGCGCGAAGCACAGAGACGCGCACTCGAGGCCGCGCGCCCCGGCCTCGAGGCCGGCGCACTCGATGACGTCGCCCGGGACTACATCACCGCGCAGGGCTTCGGCCCCGATTACCGGCTCTTCACGCATCGCCTCGGCCACGGCATCGGACTGGAAGGTCATGAGTGGCCGTATCTCGTGCGCGGCAGCGCTGTCGTGCTGCGGCCGGGCATGTCGTTCAGCGATGAGCCCGGCATCTATCAGTACGGCAAGTTCGGCGTGCGGCTGGAAGACATCATGGTCATCACCGACGGCGGCGCCGAGCTGCTGACCGAGCAGTCACGCTCGCTCGCGGTCGCCGGCATCTGATGGCGTCATCGCTCACCGCGCTGGTTCTGAACGAACACTGCTCGCTGCACGACACGGGCTGGCAGCATCCCGAGCATCAGGGACGGCTGCCGGCCATCGTGAACGCGCTCTACAAGGATACGCCGGATTTACAGGATCTCATCCTCCAGCGTGAGGGTGAGAGCGTGGCAGAGGGTGAGGTGCTGCTGGTCCATTCGGATGCACACCTCCAGCGTCTGAAGCAGGCTGCCGAAACCGCGCAAACCAGGCAGGCCGTCGTGCCGATCGACAGCGAGACGCTCATGTCGCCCGCGAGCTGGGAGGCCATGCTGGCCGCGGCAGGCTGCGTGATCACCGCGTGCGATGCCGTGTTGCAGGGCGACGCGCGCAACGGCTTTGCACTCGCGCGCCCGCCGGGTCACCACGCGACGCGATCCGTAGCCATGGGCTTCTGCCTGATCAACAACGTCGCAATCGCGGCGCGCGCGCTACAGAAGAGGATCGCGGGGCTCGCTTCGGACAATGCCGGCGCCCACCGCCCGGAGGGCGTTGGGCGTGCGCAACAAAGAGCTCGCGTGCTGATCGTCGACTGGGATGTGCATCACGGCAACGGCACGCAGGACATTTTTTACGACGACGCGTCCGTCTACTACTTCTCGCTGCATCAGAGCCCCTGGTATCCGGGCACCGGCCAGCGCGAGGAGCGGGGCGGTGCGCACGCGCCGAACACGACGCGCAATGTGCCGCTGCCGGCCGGCACGGACGGCGCGCAGTTCCTCGACGTTTTTGCGCGCGAGCTGGATGCCACGCTGTCCGAGTTCGAGCCGGATTTCGTTCTGGTCTCCGCCGGCTTCGATTGCCTGCGTGACGATCCGCTGGGCGGACTGCTGCTCGAGCCCGCCGACCTGCACGCGCTGACCAGCCACCTCATGCGCAGCGTGCGTCACGGCCGGATCGTGCATACGCTCGAAGGCGGATACAACCCGCCACGCGTCGGTGCTGGTGTAGTCGACGTCGTGCGTGCGCTGGCCGGCCTGCCGCCGAAGTCTTAAGCTACCTTCATGTCCACACAACCTGCGCCCTTCGGCTGGAAGCCCACGGCGACGGTCGACCTGCACGCGCGCATCAGCAGCTTCTATCAGACGCCCGCCGGTGAGGTGCGGCGCGGGCTGACACCGGCGGAGATCGTGAAGGCCGCGCAAAGCGGCGCCGGACGGCTGTGGGTCGACGTCGACTGCCAGCATACCACCGAATGGCTGGCCCTCGCGCAGACGCTCGATTTCCATCCGCTGGCCATCGAGGACACGCTTTCGCCCGAGTCGCGGCTGAAGCTCGAGGAGTACGAGGGCTATGTTTTCGTGGTCGCGCGCGACGCGAGCTTCAATCCGGAGACGCCGGACCCGTACGACTTCGAGAGCAGCAATCTCTATCTGTTCCTGGGCAAATCGTACCTCTTCACGGTGCACGCGCGGCCGTCGCGGACGACGTCCACGCTGGTCGAGCGCATTGCCACCGGTCCCGAGCTGATGGACCGCGGCGTCGATTATCTGGCGTATGCGTTGCTCGACACGCTGATCGATTCGTACTTCCCCATGCTCGACCAGGTGGACAATTTCATTGACGAGCTGGAGAGCCAGATCTTCGAGCAGAAGGATCCGAAGGAGACGCTCACCAACATATTCGAGTTGAAGCGCACCCTGCTCGCGCTCAGGCGGCACCAGGCGCCCATGCGCGAGATGCTTGCGACGATGGCCAACCGGCCGTCCTCGTACCTGCAACCCGCGACCCAGATCTACTTCCGCGACGTGTACGATCACGTGGTGCGACAGGTCGAATCGATCGAGACCTACCGCGACCTGCTGACCGGTGCGCTCGAGATCTACTTCTCGGTCGCATCCAGCCGCATGAACGAGATCATGAAAACGCTCACGATCGTCGGCACTTTCCTCTTGCCGGCGACTTGGGTCGCGAGCATCTACGGCATGAATTTCGAGTGGATGCCGTATCTGCATCAGCCGGGCGGTTTCTGGGTAGCAATGGGTGCGATGTTCTTCATCTCGCTCGTGCTGATCGGCATACTGAGGCTCAAACGGTGGGTGTAACCATGGCGTTCCAGTTGTTGAACCATAGACTCGCGGAAATCCAGTCCGAATTGCGGGCGGCCAAGCTGGCTGGCTGGCTGCTGTACGACCTGCACGCTCGCAACACGGTCACCGCGAAGCTCACGGGTCTGGGCGATCTGACGCGCCGCTATTTCGTGTTGATTCCCGCGGACGGCGAGCCGTACGCCATCTCGCACAAGATCGAGGATGTCGATTGGAAGGACTGGCCGTGGCGGCGCGAGCAGTATGCGGGCTGGCGCGAGCTGGACGTGGCACTGCGCAAGGTGCTGAACGGGGTCGGCCGCGTCGCCATGGAGATCTCGGAACGCGACGCGGTGCCCGCCATGGACCTGGTGCCGCTGGGCGTCGTCGAATTGATACGTGGCCTGGGCCCGCAGGTGACGACCTCGGGCGATCTCGTCTCCCGCTTCTATTCCGCCTGGTCGCGCGAGGATCTGGCCTCGCATCGGCGCGCGGCGGCCGTGCTGATGCAGAGCGCGCATGCGGCCTTCGTGCGGCTCGCGCGCGAGGTCGAGCTGGACAACGCGGTGTACGAAGGCGAGGTCGCCGCATGGATCATTGCCGACCTGACGGTGCGCGGCTGCGGCACGGGTGCCGAGACCATTGTCGCGAACGGCGAGAATGCCGCGAATCCGCATTACGAGCCGCAGGGACTCGGCGCGCAATTCAAGCGCGGCGACGTCGTACTCATTGACCTGTGGGCAAAGGAGAACGAGAGCACCGTCTTCGCGGACCAGACCTGGATGGCGTATCTCGGCGGCCAGGTGCCGCAACGCGTGGCCGACATAGTCAAGGTCGTGACCGGCGGGCGTGATGCGGCCGTCGAATTCCTGAAGCAGGCGCACGCGACGAATCGGCCGGTCGCCGGTGGCGAGGTGGACGACGTCGTCCGCAAATACATCAGCGAGCGGGGCTACGGCCACGCGTTCGTTCACCGCACGGGGCACTCGATCGACCAGTCGGTGCACGGCATGGGGCCGAACATCGACAATCTCGAGACCAAAGAGACGCGCCACCTGATCCACGGCGTGGCGTTCTCGATCGAGCCCGGCATCTACCTCGCGGGCGACGTCGGCATGAGAAGCGAGATCAACGTGTACATGAGCGAGACGGGGCCGGAGCTCACGACGCCCGAGCCGCAGACCGAGATGCTGGCGCTGCTACCGAATGACTGACGACTGGAAAAAGGCTGCGAACGACGAGACGGAAGACATCGAGGTGCCTCCCGTCATCAAGCACCCGCTCAAGCCGCGCACCGACCCGGATGTGGTGGCGGAGGTCGGCGAAATCGAGCGCGCTGCGGCCGTAGAGGAGCACGCGCGTCCACATGGTGCGCAGGAGCAGCCGGAGCAGAGCGGACTGTATCTGTACGGCATCGTGCGCGCGCGCGGCTGGCGCGGGCTCGAGCGTCGCAGCCGCGAGCTTCAGCGCGTCCGCTATCGCGACATCGAGGCGCTGGTCAATGCGACCGGCTTCGAGCTGCCACGCAATCAGGCCGAGGCGCTCGCGCACCATCAGAAGACCGTCGAAGGCATCATGCGGCGCATGACCATCCTGCCTGCGCCGTTCGGCATCGTGTTCAAGGGCAAGAGGCCGCTCATTCTCGTGCTCCAGGATCAATACCTCGTTTTCGACGAAGGACTTTCCTTGCTGGACGGCCACTGGGAGCTGAGGCTGCATATCTCGTCGGCGGCTGCGGCCGAGGGCGACGGCGATCCGAGCGACGCCGCGATGGATGTCTATTCCGAGCTGCGCCGCTTCGCGCGCGCCGCGGTCCCGTTCCCGAGCGAGGGCACGCGCGTAATGAGCGCGGCGTTTCTGGTCGATCGCACCAGCTGGGTCGAATTCATCGAACGGATCGAGGAGTTCGGCACGCATCATCGCACACTCACCTTCGATGTGACGGGGCCGTGGCCGGCGTATGATTTCGTGCGCATCGTCACTTGAAAACGGACGTGCACGTTCACGTTGAACAGAGGTTTGCTTCGCTGCACCACGGTCACGTTTACGTGGACGGATCTCATGCTGGTTGAAGTAGCTCTTCCAGTTCCACTCCCTCGCACTTTCACCTACCGGCTTCCGGGCGGGGGTGCGTTGCCTGGCACACGCGTGCGCGTGGTGTTCGGCAAGCGCAAGCTGATGGGCTGGATCGTCGGCGCGGGCGGCGCGCACGACGACGTGACCAGGATCCGCGACATCGACGCGCTGCTGGAGCCGCAGCCCAGCATTCCCGCGGACGTGCTGGAGCTGTGCCGCTGGCTCTCCGAGTACTACGTGCTGCCGCTCGGGCAGGTGCTGAAGACCGCGGTGCCGGCCGTGCTCTCGGGCAGCGTCGAGATCGACGAGCCGCTCAAGACGCGCCGCGTCTTGAGGATCACGCGTGAGCTCGCCACGCTGGGCGAGCGCGAAGAGGTGTTCGGGCGCGCGCAGCGGCAGCGTGATTTGTACGAGCTTCTGGAGAACACGGGAGGCTTTGGTGAAATCGCGCATCTCGTATCCAGACTGGGTTTTTCGTATCCGCTGATCAACGGACTGGTAACCCGTGGCGTCGCGGAGATCGCGGAGGAGCGGGTCGAGCGCGATCCGTTCGCGGCGCTGCCGGCGGCGCCGCACCCCTCATTCACGCTCACGGCGCCGCAGAGAGATGCCGTCCGTGTGCTGTCCAACGCGACGCGCGGCAAGGAGGGCAGTCAGCCGTTCCTGCTGCGCGGCGTGACCGGCTCGGGCAAGACGCTGGTCTATATCGAGCTGCTCAAGGAAGTGGTGCAGCGGCAGGGGCGCGGCGCCATCGTGCTGGTGCCGGAGATCGCGCTCACGCCGCAGACGGTGGCGCGCTTCCGCGCGGTCTTCGGCGACGTGATCGCCGTCCTCCACTCCGGGCTATCGGACGGGGAGCGCTTCGATGCGTGGCGCGCGCTGCGCACTGGCGAGCGGCGCATCGCGATCGGCGCGCGCTCCGCGGTCTTTGCCCCCGTGCGCGATCTCGGCGCCATTGTCATCGACGAAGAACACGAGTCCAGCTACAAGCAAAGCGAATCGCCTCGCTATCATGCGCGCGATCTGGCGATCGTGCGCGCGCAGCTGACCGGTGCGGTCTGCCTGCTGGGCAGCGCGACGCCCGCGCTGGAGAGCTGGCATAACGCGCAGAGCGGCAAGTACAAGCTGATCGAGCTGCCCGAGCGGGTGGAAGGAAGGCGGTTGCCGCCGGTAGAGGTGGTGGACCTGCGCAAGCAAGCCGGCGTGCTGTCGGCACGCTTGCAGGAAGCCATCCTGGCCCGTCTCGATCGTAACGAACAGACAATCCTTCTGCTGAACCGGCGCGGCTATGCGACGTTTGTCCAGTGCCGAAGCTGCGGCGAGGTGTGGCACTGTCCGCACTGCAACGTGTCGCTGACCTTCCATCGTGCCCGTCGCCGGCTGGTGTGCCACTACTGCCTGCACGAGGAGCCGCCGCCGGCCGTGTGCCCGCGCTGCGCGTCGTCGGACATCTCGTTCAGGGGTGTCGGCACGGAGCAGGTCGAGCGCGAAGTCGTCGAGACGTTCCCGCAGGCGCGCATCGCACGCATGGACGTGGACACGACGTCGGCGAAATGGGCGCATCACGACATCCTCGGGCGCGTGGAGCGCGCCGAGATCGACATACTGCTCGGCACCCAGATGATCGCGAAGGGGCTGGACTTCCCGGGCGTGACACTGGTCGGGGTAGTGAACGCCGACGTCGCCATGAACCTGCCGGATTTCCGCGCGAGCGAGCGCACTTTCCAGCTGCTGACCCAAGTCGCCGGCCGTGCCGGGCGTGGCGAGAAGGGCGGCGAGGTCATCGTGCAGACGTCGCTACCCGGCCATTACGCGATCAAGTGTGCGCTCGAGCACGATTACAACGAGTTCGCAAAGAGGGAACTGCAAGAAAGAGAAGGGCCGAGGTATCCGCCGTACGTGAGGCTGTCGAACATTCTGATCAGCGGCACGAACGAGGCTGCGACGATGGCGGAGGCCGAGCGCGCCGCGGCGTACGTGATGGGTATCGTCGCAGGCAACCGCTGGCCGGTTACGCTGACGGGACCGGCGCCGGCGCCGATCGACCGGATTCGCGGGCGCTGGCGCTGGCATTTTCTGCTGCGCAGCGAGAGCGCGAAGGCGATGAGTCTGGTTCTGCGGTCGTTGCAGTACCGTTACGAGTTCAAGGTGGGGCCGGCGGAGCTGCGGCTTGTCATTGACCGCGATCCTGTGTCGTTACTCTAGCGAGTCAGTGAGGTGCTCAGCGGTCTGCGCGGTTGATAAAATTGCCGGCACGACCGAAAAGTCTGCTGAAGCGAAACATCTTGAGGATCTTGCCGGAATTCCGTAAACTATTGTAAGGCCACGCTCTGGCCGCCTGCCGCCGACCGGGCACAAATCTGGCCCATCGGCGTACTAGCAAGAGTCCCGTATCCCAAGGATGTAGCGCCAATGGGGTGTTTGGCACTCAATGCGTCGTTTGAGCCGATGGCAGTTCTGCCGGTCCGAAGAGCACTGCGCCTCGTCATAGACGGAAAAGCGGAAGTGCTGGAGGTGGACCATACCCGAATATTTCATTCGGAACGGCAGTCGTTTCAGGCACCCTCCGTCATTCGCCTCGTCCGCTTCGTTCACGTCCCCCGCAGATTTCGCCGCCAGGTCACCAACACGTTCCTGTTCGCGCGCGACAGCTACCGCTGCCAGTACTGCGGCAAGCACAAGAACCAGCTGCGCGGACGCGAGTTCCTGACGCGCGACCACATCCGGCCGGTCTCGCGTGGCGGCGGCAACACGTGGTTCAACGTCGTGACGGCATGCTCGCCCTGCAACAACCGCAAGGGCAATCATCTGCCGCAAGAGGTGGGCATGCACCCGCTGCATGCGCCGCACGAGCCCAATTACGTCGAGCTGGTCTGGGCGGTCCGCAAGATCACGCCCACGCAGGCCAAGTACATCGCCATGTTCTATGGCGACGACGTGCTGCGCGCCTTGCAGCATCAACCCGACGACTCCTACGCGGCATGAACCGGGGCGACCGCGTCACATCCCTGGCAGGCTGCTGAAAACGGGCCGAGTAGTTTCGGTGAAGGCAGGGCGCTACGAAGACCGTGCGGTTTTACAGCGTATCCTGCATAAACCTCCGCGACGGTCCGCGTAGCGCCCTGCCTTCACGCAAAAAACCGAGAAGCCGGACATCGAGCTCGCCTGGCGTGAGCGCCTGATTGCCTACGCGGATGCGGCTCGCTTCTCCGCCTGATCGAGCAACACGTGAAAATCTTCGATCAGCCGCTGGATCTTCGAAACCAGCTGAGCGGGCTTGGTGCCGGGCGGCGCGACAATGCCCAGCAGCTCCGCATCCTGGAGGCCCGCCGCACAGCGGTGCCGGACCCACTCGTCCGGTGCATCGGCGGGCGCCGGCTCGAAAGCGCGCCACGGGCCCGCCGTGCCGCGATGCAGATAAATGGGCTTGTCACAGTCGCGGCAGCTCTTGGTGAACCCGTTCGGCTTGCTCTCCGTCATCGTCTTCTGCTCATTCATGAAAATGCCGGCCCAGTAGAGGAAAAGTTCGTGTAGCAGTAACCAATATAACGCATTTCGCGCGATATCGCGCCTCGCGCCTCAGCCGGCTACAATTCTGCGACGACGCGTTTCAACCTGCATTGACGTGAGGCGACGATGACCGGACCCGCCATACCCCTCAAGGAATTCGACCAGGAGATGGCTTCCACCCGCAGGCTGCTCGAGCGGGTACCGAGCGACAGGGCGAGCTGGAAGCCGCACGAGAAGTCTTTCGCCCTCGGCCACCTCGCCCAGCTGGTCTCGTGGATGCCGGCCTGGATCGCAAATACGCTGCGCGAGCCTCATTTCTGGAGCATCCTCCCCAGCTGCGGGCATTTCTAATCTGGTCAATATGAAAACATGGAAACCAGGTCCGACGAATCACGATTCCCTCGTCCGTTCCTATCTCACGCTGCGCAAGGCCATCGGCGTCATTGGCACCGCGTTGCCATTCGTGCTCGCCTTCGGCGGCATGCTCGTGCTGCAGCGTCCCGGCATCGAAAGCTCGATCAGCGGCTACTATCACACCGCCATGCGCGACGTGTTCGTCGGCTCGCTGTGCGCGATCGGCGTGTTCCTGTGGTCCTACCGCGGCTACGATGAGCGCGACAACATCGCGGGCAACCTGGCCTGCATATTTGCTCTGGGTGTCGCCCTGTTTCCGACGACGCCGCCCGCGCCCACCGCGGCGGACAAGCTGGCCGGCGTTCTTCATTACAGCTCTGCGGCCGCTTTCTTTCTGACCCTCGCCTATTTCTGCCTGGTTCTGTTCCGCCAGACCAACAAGCCCAACCCGGCGCGCAAGAAAGTGCAGCGCAACCAGGTCTATGCGCTCTGCGGCAACCTGATTCTCACTTGCATCGGTTTGATCGTCGTCGTGAAGCTCGTGCCGGATTCATGGCCGATACACACGTACGATCCGGTCTTCTGGCTGGAAGCGGCGGCGGTCGTCGCGTTCGGCATTTCATGGCTCACGAAAGGCGAGGCGATTCTGGCCGACGAGCCCGAGCCGGTGACAGGCACGGTGACGGTCGCCGCGACATGAGTCGTGCGTTGGTACGACGCATGCTACAGCCGCAGGTCCCGAACGCAGCTCAGGAGGAAGCGACATGGCAGCGAAAAAAGGTGGGCGCAGAAAGTACGGCAGGAAGGCGGGGCGCAGCGTCGAAAGCGCGATGAAACGGCGCAAGCGCGGCACACTCAAGCGCGGCAAGGGCGGTAAAGGCGGCAAGGTAAAGAGCCGCGAACAGGCCATTGCCATCGGCTTGTCGGAAGCACGCGAGAAGGGCGCGAAGGTGCCGCCCCCGCCGAAGAAACGCGGCCGCAAGGCCGCCAAAAAGGCTGGTCGCAAGACCACGAAGAAGGGCGCCCGCAAGACCACCCGGAAGGGCGGACGCAAGTGAGCTGCGCGCAAGACGAGCAGGCGGAAGAAGTCGACGTCGTAAAA
>JBQTJO010000346.1:0-7433 GCA_052387015.1 Gemmatimonadota bacterium | reverse complement strand
CCCGTTTTTCAGCAGCCTGCCAGGAGGCACATTGAAACACGCACAAGAATCGAGCAATGCTCGCGAGCCAGCCTTGCCTGTCCTGAACCCGGATGGCCTGTATCTCGGCGAATCTGCCGAACGTGCGCTACAGAACCGGCTGTCGCGACTCGCAGGGCAGGTCCAGGGAATCAAGCGAATGCTCGCGGAGCATCAGAGCTGCGACAGCATTCTGATTCAAGTGTCTGCGCTCAAGCAGGCCGTAAACGGTGTAGCCGCCGAGCTGGTGGCCGCGCACATGGAAAGCTGCGTTCTGAGCAAGGTCGAAGCGGGTGAAGGTCGCGAGGCACTGGAAAGTCTGCGCGACGCGTTGAGTCAGGTTCTAAAACATGGCTGACCTGACTGGCAACCAACGATCGGATTCGAAAAAGAGCCTGTTTGCGGCGATCGGCGCGCTGGGTGCGGCCTTCCTCGCTTCGCTCTGCTGCGTCGGACCGCTGCTCTTCGTCACGTTCGGTGTGGGCGCTGGTCTGGCCAGCACCTTCGAGCCGCTGCGGCCGATCTTCTCGGTCGTGACGGCGCTGCTGATTGGTGTCGGCTTTTACATTGTGTATGGCCGGAACCGAGCCGCCATAGCGTGCGCTTGTGAGCCCGCTGAAGAGCTGGCGCGCACGCATAAGCGCCGGCGGGACAAGGCGATCCTGTGGACCGCCACGGTTCTGGCGCTGGTTGTCTGGAGTTTCGCGTACTGGTCGAGATTTTTCGTATAAGAGTGGAGGCGACATCATGGCAGTGAAAACCATCCTTTTGACTCTGGTCGGAGCGAGCGCGCTCGGTGCGGCGTCGATCTGCAATCTTTGTGAGACGCCGGCCGCCACGGCCGCGCAGGTCGCATCCGCAGCCGAGCTGGACACCGTGCGGCTGAAGATCGAGGGCATGACGTGTGGCGGCTGCGCCGTCGCCGCCCGCAAAATTATTGCAAGGCTCGCAGGTGTCACGAAGGCCGAGGTGAGTTATGAAACGAAGCAGGCGGTGGTCACGTACGACCCCGCCAGGGTAACGATTGAACAGATCATCGCAGCCGTGAGGAAGCTCGGCTACAGGGCGGAAGTGATCACGGAGAATATTCCTGGCTGGTCGCTGCCAGGAACCATTGGCGGGTTACTTCGGGTTAACCTGCCAGCAGACAACGTTCTCACCGGAGAAACAGATTGCCGCCAACTGACTGCGTGATGCTCGAGCACGGCCATCGGAGGTAGGGAATGCGCTTGCCGTGGCCCTGGCCCAAGCGGCCGGAAACGGAGCTCGCGAAGGTAGGCTTTGTCGAGGAAGCTGTACCGGAAATGGGGGCTGTGTATCGATTCGCACTCCGCTTGACGCGAGGCGATGAATCGGAAGCGGAGGACGTCGTGCAGGAAACCTTCAGCCGCGCGTATCGGTCGTGGGACAGCTACGAGCGCGGCACCCGGTGCAGATCCTGGCTGTTTACTATTTGCCGCCACGAATTCCTGCGGCTGCGCGAGCGCGATCGCAAGCACGTCGAGGCGGTACAGCCCGATGCTGCTCCGGATGCGGAGGCGCTCGCCGCGGCCATGATCGCGCAGGAGGCGATGACTGCCAATCCGGAGCAGGCGTTTTTCGAATCGCTGCTGGATGATGCGGTGATCCTGGCGATCGACAAGCTGCCGATCGAGTTCAGGGAGACGCTGGTCATGAGTGACCTTCAGGACCTGCCCAATTCCGAGGTGGCACGGATCCTCGAAATCCCGATCGGCACCGTGAAGAGCCGCCTGTATCGCGGCCGGCGGCTGCTGCAACAGGCACTCTACGAATACGCGGTGGAAATGGGCTACGTCCGGCCAGGAGCCATGTGATGCAGAGCGGAACCGATCTGACGCAGTGCCATAAGGTGATTGCACAGCTGTGGGCGTACATCGACGGCGAGCTGACACCCGAACGCATGGACGAGATTCGCGCGCATTTGGAGATGTGCCACCGCTGTTACCCGCAATACGATTTTCAGCGCGCGTTCCTCGCCTTTATTGCGCGAGTTGGCGATCAACCGCTGCCGCGTCAGCTGCGCCGCAGAGTGTTCGAGCGGTTGCTGGCTGAGGAGCGCGGCGATACCGTTGCCTAACGCAGTTCTCGGACCCTAACCAGGAGGAAATCATGCGTCGTATTCCAGTTGCATTTGCGTGCCTTGCGCTTGCGCTCATGCTACCTGCTCGCGCCAGCGCGCAAGAGGCGAGCAAGGCTGCGAAGCCGGTGGGCGAGGCGGTGACGGTCACGGCCCAGGTCGTCGATCTCTCGTGCAAATTCGTTCAGAACGCGAGCGGCCCGGATCACAAGATGTGCGCCGAGGTGTGTGCCGATAAGGGGCAGCCGCTTGGGCTGCTGACCAGCGATGGCCGTTTCCTGCTGCCGGTGAACGCCGGCATGGGCGCGGCTGGCGAGAACGCTCGCCTCAAGCCGTACGTCGAGCAGAGCGTGACCGTGAAGGGTCGCCTGCTCGAGCACAACGGCTTTGACGCGATCGTAATCGAGACGATCAAGAAGAGCTGAGACTTTGCTGCGAGTTCGCCAGTCGAGGGGCCGCGCCGCGCTGCGCGGCCTTCTCTTCTCAATGGCAGTAGCGGGCTGCGCCGACATGGCTTTGGATCGGGAGCGCCGGCTGCTGTTTCTCGATCGCCGACCGGGAACCCCGCTGGCCGATGGCCGGACCCTGTGGTTCGACGCTGACCAACAGCGTTTGCTCGTGTTCGATCGCCACGGCCGCATCAGCGAAGCGTCCGGGAACTCCGCTGTTGCCGTCGCGCAGCCGCGCGCCAAACGCACGGTCAGCCGAACCATTCTGGAGTTCTCCCTCGCGCCCGTGGCACCGGCTGATCCTCTTATCTGGATCACGGATGAGAACGGTGACTCGACGGCGGTCGGCTCGGTCGAGGTTCCAGCTAACGCGATTCTTGGTGAACTCACCAATGCCGGTTGGTCGACCCTCGCCGATGATGGCAGCAGCTATTTCGCGGCGGCGTTACGGCCGGAAGTAAGGCGCTACGATCCGGACGGACGATTGCTCTGGACGATCACATACCCGCTGGCAAAAGCACCACCAGCGCCGCGCCTGATCGCAGATGCAGGGTCGCTGAAGCCGGTCTTCACAACCGTGCAGCACGGCCTCGCGGTCGGACCGGACGGCCGGCTGTACGTGCTGGCTTCGCTGGCTGGAGAGGCGGAACCCAACGCGCTGCTCGCCTTTAATGAGAGGGGGGTCTGGCAGCGCGTTGCCGAAGTGCGCGGCAACGACGCGATTTTTGCCGATCGCGCAGGGCGCATTGAAACGGTGCCCTTCGCGCTCGCGCTCGCGCCGGCAGAGCCGGCCACTCGGCCGGAGTTGTCGCTGTTTTCGCTGCCGTCCGTCGTCGGCAACGACACGCTGCGTCTGCAAGATTATCGCGGATACGTAGTGATTCTGAATTTCTGGGCGAGCTGGTGCGGGCCCTGCCGGCAGGAGCTGCCTCTGCTCGATCAGCTCGCGCGTGAATTGGCCGGCCAAGGCGTTCGCGTGATCGGTTTGAATGAGGATGTCAATCCGGACGACGCACGGGATTTTCTGCGCGCAGTGCCGGTGAGTTTTCCGAGCGCACTGGGGAGAGGCCGGCTGAAGGGCAGCTACGGCTATCGCGGGCTGCCGTACACCGTCGTACTGGATCGCGAGCTGCGCGTCCTGAAGTCGATCTACGGTTTCGGCGGTGACCTGGGCGCCATTCGAGAAGCTGTTAGCGCCGAACTGTCTCGACCTGTGACGGCGGCGGGCGGTTAGTAGCGGTATCCGCCGACCTCGTCCTCAGCCGGCTCGACGCCCAGACCCGTCGCGATGCGGTTCACGAAATTGAAATACGACGTGATCATGTTCGCGGTCAGAATGTCTTCGTCCTGCAAACCATGCGTGCGCAAGCTGTCCACATCCGGTTCCGACATCTGATCCGGCGAGCGGGTCAGCTTGAGCGCATAGCGGACCAGCTCGGCTGCGCGAGCCGGCAATAGAACGGAGCTCGGGTCTTCGGCAAAGGCGCGGACCCGGTCTTCATCCTTCCAATAGTGGTTGAGCGCCGCGACGTGATGCGCGACGCAGTAGCGACAATGGTTGGCCGCCGATACCGCAATCCCGATCAATTCGCGCTCCTCACGGCTCAGCCCCGAGCGCCCGAACATGAGCGCCAGATAGAGATCGAGGTGCGCCTCGAGGGCGCGCGGCTGCAGGCTCTGCACGCGCATGATCTCGGAGATCTTGCCGCGCTCGGCCGCGAGTCGTTCGTACACACGCTGTAGGTCCGTGTTATTCCTGGCGAATTCGATGCTGTGTATCCAGGCCATTGCTTCCCGGCTCCTGCGCGACTCGCGCGCATGTTGTGATGACGGGCTCTAACGAGGCTGGGCGGACCCCCGCGGCGAGGCGAGACACTCGATGATCTCGCATTGAGCCACCGAACCTCTTCCGTGGCAGGAGTCGATCAGCTCCAATGCTCCACATGTGCCGCTCCTGTTGTCCTGATATTACGCGGCTCGTTTGCCGGAGGGCCAGCCAATGCGCCGGCTCTTGCCGTGTAGCGCACTATAGCGTTTAGACCTGAAGGTGCAACGAGGGAGGAATGATGATCGTGCTCACGCCATGCTGCGGCAGCGATGAGTGTCCGTATTGCGGAGGCTGCTGCTGATGAACGGGGACTGGCCGGGATCCCGGCCAGTCCCTTGCCTGCTCAAGCCACGCGCGCCGCAGCACTCGCCGCCCGCCGCGACGCATTCGGGCAATCCCCCACACCTGCGTAGGGTCGCCCCCGACAGACACGCCGTCCGAATTTCCTGCCTTCGTATGAAACCAGGAGCAAACGATGACGACGACACGGGCGGTCCGCATTCATGCGGATTCAACAGTGCATGAAATCGTGCGGAGCCATCCGGCGACGCTCGCGGTCTTCAATGAATTCGGCATCCACTCGTGCTGCGGCGGCGGGGTCGCGATATCGGTTGCAGCCGTCTCGCCAGCGGCGAGGCGATGCATCTGATCATCGATCACGCCCCCCCGGTGCATGTACTACACGCTGCGCGCCACGCGCGGCGAGGATTCTTTCGCCTGCGAGTATATCGAGGATGGGCCGGAGATCTGGCAGGTCATCGTCACCCGCAAGCTCGCCTGACGCGCTCGTCCAGGGGGAGAGACCGAATTTGAAAACCGGCTTCGAAAACCGGACTCGAAAACCGGATTCGAAAACCGGATCAGAAAACCGGACTCGAAAACCGCGCATTTCCAGTCCGGCTAATCCGGTGTTCTAATCCGGTGTTCTAATCCGGTGTTCTAATCCGAAGTTCTAATCCGGTGTTCTATTAGTTCACTTTGATCGACGCGACCGCGCCCTTGTTGAAGACGCGGCTGATCGCGTGATCGACCAGCAGAATCGTGCTCGGCACTTCCGCACGGAACTCGACGATGGCCGCGCCACCCGCAGGAATCGTGGTGGTCTGCACGTTGTGATTGATCAACGAGCCGCCCTCGACGTACACGTTGTCGAACACTTCGCCGATCGCATGGAACGAGCTGGTCAGGTTCGGACCGCCGTTACCGACGAACAGACGGATGGTCTCGTTCGCGTTCGCGTGCATCGCCTGCTCGCCCATCAGCGAGCCGACGCCGCCGTTGAACACCACGTAATCGGGCTTCTCATCGAACAGCTTCTGGAAATCGAACGGCTGCAGCCCGCTCTCGCCGTGCCTGCCCTTCGTGTAGAAGTCACCCTGCATGACATAGAACTCGCGATCGACTTTGGGCATGCCCTGCTTCGGCTCGACCAGGATCAGGCCGTACATGCCGTTCGCAATATGAACCGGCACCGGCGCCATCGCGCAGTGGTAGACGTACAGCCCCGGATTGAGCGCGCGGAACGTGAACGTCGCGTCCTGCCCGGGCACCACGTTGGTGGCCTCTGCGCCGCCGCCCTGTCCGGTCACCGCGTGCAGGTCGATGTTGTGCGGCATCTTCGAGTGATCCGGATTGATCAGCTTGAATTCGACGAGGTCCCCTTCGCGCACCCTGATGAAGCTGCCCGGCACCGTGCCGCCGAAAGTCCAGAACTCGTAGTCGACGCCGTTCGCCAGCCGCATCTTTTTCTCGATGATCTCGAGATTGACGACCACTTTCGTCGCGTGCTTGCGTGTGATCGGCTGCGGCACCATCGGCGGCGCCGTCAGCGTCGCGATCTCCTGCCCGGATACCTCCGGCAGAGCGCGCACCGGAATCGTGCCCTCGCCGCGGCGGCCGGCCGCGATCGAGATCACACCAATGGCGGCGACCAGAAGCACGCCGCCCGATATACCGAAAAGCCTCTTGCCCTTGCTCATGATTGCTCCGTTTGAAAACGCATTCCTCACCACGGTGTGAAGAATAGGGCATTAGGCTTTGCGGTTCCGTCGGCGTTTGGCTGGAAGTGGGTAGGGGATTGGACGACAGCGCATTCAGATTCTCGCCGCTGGATTCGAGACGCTTGATTTGGGCAGCAGATAGTCGATCACGTCGTCGGCTGAATAGCGCGTTCGCGAGCTCACGAAGCTGCGCATGTTCACGAGCGTGTTGCCCGCGGTGAGCAGGCCCAACTCGCGCCCGTGAGCGCGTTCCTGCGCGAGCCCTACGTTCGCCAGTAATCCATTGCACAGACATTTGCGCCCCTCGTGCGCGCCCGCTTTACCACCCTTGTTCAACCAGTCATTCACGGGCTCTGCCGGGCAGCGCTAGCCGATTCGGCCATCCGGCCGGCGATACGCATTACGCAAATAACCAAGATCGCAGATGCGTTCGCGCTGCGCGTACTGCGTGGCGCATGCATTCTGGTGCAGGCAGCACTCGGCGAAAGCGTTCTGCTGCACGATGCCGCGCTCGCCTTCGCCGGCGACCTCGATCATGGGAGCGGCCGGCTCGTGCTGCGTAGCCCCGCCAAGCGGTAGCTCAGACGAAAAAAAATATGCGTTCCGGCTGCTTGACATGTGCAGAACATGTTTACATGTTAGCAACATGTCAAAAATGATCCAGCTGAGAAACGTGCCGGCCGAGTTGCACCGCAGGCTGAAGGCGCGTGCCGCGCAGAACGGACAAACCTTGTCGGATTTCCTGATCGGCGAGATCAAGGCCATTGCGGAGCGGCCGACACCGGCGGAGATCCGCTACCGGCTTGCTCAGCGCAGTCCGCTCGCCGTTCGCGAGTCGGCGGCGCGGGCGGTGCGTGCCGAACGGGACGCGCGTTGATCGTCGTCGATGCTTCGGCCATAGTGGAGGTGCTGCTTCAGCTCACCGCCACCGAATCCTTGATGGGCCGGCTATTCGATTCGGGAGAAACGCTGCACGGGCCGCAGCTTCTCGATGTCGAGGTGACGCAGGTCGTGCGCCGCTACTGGCTGCGCGGTGAGCT
>JBQTJO010000345.1:0-11485 GCA_052387015.1 Gemmatimonadota bacterium | reverse complement strand
ACGCTCGGGCCGCTCACGACCGACATTGCGCCGGCGTACGATCACATCACGAGCGCGATCGGCGCGGCCATGATCGGCTGGTTCGGCACCGCCATGCTCTGCTACGTCACGCCCAAGGAGCACCTGGGCCTGCCCAATCGCGATGATGTGAAGGCGGGTGTCATTGCCTACCGCATCGCGGCGCATGCGGCGGACCTGGCCAAAGGGCATCCGCGCGCGCAGGCGTGGGACAACGCGATTTCAAAGGCGCGCTTCGAGTTCAGATGGGAGGACCAGTTCAACCTCTCGCTCGACCCGGTCACGGCGCGCGCGTACCACGACGAGACGCTGCCTGCCGAGGGCGCGAAGGTCGCGCACTTCTGTTCCATGTGCGGACCGAAATTCTGCTCGATGAAGATTACACAAGACATTCGCAAGTTCGCGCAGGAAGGGATGCAGCAAAAGGCAGAGGAATTCGTGCAGCTGGGGAGTGAGATTTACGTTAAGCAGTAGCTTAGAGCATGATCTATCGCCGCCTCGCTGACCTCACGCTGGTCGTGCATCTTGCCTTTATCCTGTTTGTTGTGCTGGCCGGTCTGCTGGCGCTTCGGTGGCCGGCGCTCGTTATGTTCGAGCACGCGAACGCGGCCTGCGGTGGTCGCGAAGCCGGGTACCGTGGTTCGGGCGTTCCTGCTGTTTTCATCGCAGAGGAGGTCGCAGGACTAGCGCCTTGGGTTGATAACGCGCTTGATCCCATCCTTTAGCCACCGGACGTTGAAGTTGATGATTAAACCGACCGGCGATTCTGTGAGAGTCAAATACGTTTGCATTTGTGCCAGGTCGATCGGCAGGATTGCCTTTGCTGCTTTCACCTCTACGACGATCTTGTTTTCAACTAGCAGATCGAGCCGGTAGCCTTTCCTGGTCCGAATGCCGTCGTAGACGAGCGGCAGCGTCTTTTCCATCTCCACGCGCAATTTCTGTAGTTTCAGATCATGTCCGAGTCCATTTCGGTAGGCCGACTCGAGCAACCCCGGCCCCAGCGCCTTATGCACTTTGATTGCGCTCGCAATAATGATGGACGTCAGCCGATCCTCTTCCATCGCGGCCTCCTCTGCGATGAAAAAAACAGGAGCGCTGGGGCAATCAGATAGTTCTTTCAGCCAAAGAAGTTCTCGGATCAAGATATTGGCTGTACGGCGCTCAGGAGGCTCGGAAATTGCCCGCGCTGACGGCCCCATGTCTGCCAAACCGCTGCGAAGGAGTACATTCGCTGTTCTCGTCCTGGGCTCGCTCCTGCCCGCCACTGCGGGCGGACAGGAAGCGCGGGAGCTGAATAACGGGCTCAAGGATATCCTCTACGTCTGGAAGGACCTCCTCGAGTTCGACCGCCTGAACCAGTGCCGCGCTGATTCGGTACAGTGGATTGGACGCACGTGGCATGGCCAAAATGCTGCTGATCCGGCAATAGAGGAACCCAAACACCTGTTCGATGTGCGGCCGAAACGAAAAAATACAGATCCCCGGCCAGATGTCGATTCCGGACCCGGCCGTTCGTCGTACAGGTAGAGAGCCGGAAAGGCCGGCCTCAAACCTCGAGCTATAAGGAGACCCACAATGCGTTTCATGGCGATTGTCAAAGCGGACCCGCGTTCCGAAGCCGGCGTCATGCCCAGCGAGCAGGAGCTCGCGGAGATGGGCAAGTTCAATGAAGAGCTGGTCAAGGCGGGCGTGATGCTCGCGGGCGAAGGGCTGCACCCCAGTTCGAAGGGCGCGCGCGTCCGCTTCTCCGGCGACAAGCGCACCGTCATCGACGGCCCGTTCGCCGAGACCAAGGAGCTGATCGCCGGCTTCTGGCTGCTGCAGGTGAAGTCGAAGGAAGAAGCGATCGAATGGATCAAGCGCGCGCCGAATCCGCACCCCGGCACCGAGTCGGAGATCGAGATTCGCCAGGTGTTCGAGCTGGAGGATTTCGACCAGGGCGAGGCGATCGAACAGCATCGCCGGATTCAGGAGCAGCTCAGCAACCGATAGCGCGCGTGTCCGAAACGCATCGCACCATCGAAGCCGTCTGGCGCATCGAATCGGCGAAGCTGATTGCCACCCTCGCTCGTATCGTGGGCGACGTCGGCCTCGCCGAAGATCTCGCGCAGGATGCATTGGTTGCCGCGCTCGAGCGCTGGCCACGTGACGGCGTGCCTCGCAATCCGGGCGCGTGGCTGATGGCGACCGCCAAGCATCGCGCCGTCGACCTGCTGCGCAAACGCACGTTGCATGATCGCAAGAGCGCTCAGACCACCCACGAGCTCGAACCGCAGCTCGCGAGCGCGGCGCCGGACCTGGACGCCGCGCTCGACGATCACGTCGGCGACGACCTGCTGCGGCTGATCTTCACGGCCTGTCACCCCGTCCTGTCTACGGACGCGCGGGTCGCGCTCACCCTGCGGCTGCTGGGCGGGCTGACCACCGACGAGATCGCGCGCGCGTTCCTGGTGCCGGAGTCGACGCTCGCGCAGCGCATCGTGCGCGCGAAGCGCACGCTGGCCGAAGCGCGCGTGCCATTCGAGGTGCCCGCGCCGGCCGAGCTGCCGGCGCGGCTCGCGTCCGTGCTCGAAGTGATCTACCTGATCTTCAACGAGGGCTACGCCGCGACCGCGGGCGACGACTGGGTACGTCCGGAGCTATGCGACGACGCGCTCCGCCTCGGCCGCGTGCTCGCGGGCCTCGCACCGAACGAGCCGGAGGTCCACGGCCTGGTGGCACTCATGGAAATCCAGGCGTCCCGATTGCGCGCGCGGGTCGGGCCATCGGGAGAGCCCGTGCTGCTGCTCGATCAGGACCGCACGCGCTGGGACCGGTTGCTCATCCGTCGTGGGCTCGCCGCACTCGAGCGGGCGGAGCAGCTCGGCGGCGCGTTCGGCGCGTACGTGCTGCAGGCCGCAATTGCCGCGTGTCACGCGCGGGCGCTCAGCGCCGAGGACACCGACTGGTCGCGCATTGCGGCACTCTACGACGCGCTCGCCCAGCTCACGCCCTCGCCGGTGGTCGAGCTGAACCGAGCGGTCGCGCTCGCCATGGCTTTCGGTCCCGCAGCAGGGCTGGAGGTTGCCGATGCGCTGCTGGGCAATTCATCGCTCGAGGAGTATCACCTGCTGCCGAGCGTGCGCGGCGACCTGCTGGCCAAGCTCGGTCGCTACGATGAAGCGCACGCCGAGTTCGAGCGCGCGGCGGCGCTCACGCGCAATGCCCGCGAGCGTTCGCTGCTGCTCGCGCGCGCGGCAGGTTGTAAAGCCTAGAGCGGCGCGTCGAGCAGCCGTGTGGTGAGACTCGCGCGCCTGCCGGTCGCCAGGAAGAAAGGCAGCGTGAAGGTGCGCACGAAGCCGTCGCTGTAGAAGAGCTGGACGCGCTGCTCGCCGCGTGCGGCAACGTGCTCGAAGAATGCCAGCTCATCGCGCGATAGCAGCCCGCCTCGGCTCAGGACGATCGTCGCCATGCGGAAGCTGCGCGGCGCGTCCGCGGCACGCGGCACTCGTGACCCTTCACGGGCGATGATCTCGCCGATCGTGACGGAGTCGACGCCACCGCTCAGAGTGCCACCCCGTCTCAGCTCGGCCCGCTGGTTCTGATTCGCGAACACCACGTGCGCACGCACGCTGTCCGGCGCCAGCAGTCCCATCAAATACAATTCGAGACTGTTGAAGCTGCGCGGCGTGGCCGTGACACTCACGGAATACGTGCCGTTCGGGTTGGGACTCAGCTCGAACGGAAAGGGCAGCGCCTCGCCGGTGACCGGATCGGCCCAGCCGACGACCCCATTCGCCATGGTCGAGAGCGGCCAGTGCGGGCGCGCGCGCGCCAGCAGCGGATCGCTCAGATAATTGATCCAGCGATGCCCGAGCTCGTGGAGGTTGTCGGTGCGCGCGAGGTCGAGGTCGGCATCGACCGGGTATTGCACGATGCCTTCCAGACGCGCCGCACTCCCGAACGCCGCACCGTTGTCGAAGCGGTTGAGGCCAATGCCGGTGATGGCATTGCGGACGCCGGTGTAGAACGGCCGGGTTTTGGAGTGGATCTGCTCGACTATGGCAACGAAGTTGTAGTCATCGGGGAAGCGTTCGTAGAACGTCCTGAGCACCGCTTCTGAAACCGGCTGCCCGGGATTCATCGCATCATGTCGCATGTTCACGACGTGATCCGATGCCTGCATCGTGGGCGAGATCGAGGTGAACGAAGCCAGCGGATTGTCGACCGTCGCATCGTGGACGTTGACGATCAGGGTGACCGAGTCGGCACCGTCGCGGTTGGCGGCCTCGATGACACCGGCTGCCGAATGCAGATCACCCGTGCGATAGCCGAAGAGCAGAGTTTCGATCGGCAGCGAAGCGCTGTATTGATTCGCGCTGATCGGCCGCAGTGTGACCGGCGCGCCGGTGCGCAGCTGCACGCTCACGCTTTGCGCATTGCCTGCGATCGTAACCCTCAGCGTTGCGCTGTCCGTGCTGCCGTGCTCGATGACGCGCGGCTGCAGCTCCCACCATAGCAGCTCGGGTGGATTGCCGCCCGGCGGTCCGTTGCCATCGTCCATGCCGTCGGGACGCGGGCGCGGACCCGTGCCGTCGATGCAGGCGGTCAGTGCGACCAGCGCGAGCAGCCGCACGAGCTGCGACGAGCGCATGTTCTACTGTAGAACCAGGCGACTGCTGCCGCGCGCGGTTACCGGCAGGCCGGTCATGCCCATTTGCGGCAGATCGAACGTGCCGCTCAACTCCGATGTCTCGGTGCGTTCAACCAGCAGGTTGCGCTGCGGGTCCCAAAGAAAGCGACCGCTGCTGGTTCCGCTCAGCTTCTGCGCGATTTGCACGCCTTCGTTCGTGCCGGAGACCTCGAGCGTGCGTTGCGAGCTGGTATTGACGATAGCGACCGTGCGGCCATTGGCCGTGGTATCGCCTGCGAACGTCGATGTGACGATGTCGCGCACATCCACCTTGCTGCCGGCGGTCTGGTCCGAGATGGTAATCGTATCTACCCATACTGTGCCGGCCCGAACGCGTTCGGCAGGCAGGCGCACGAAAAAGCGGCGAAACAGGCTCTGATTCACACCGACTCTCTGGATCGTGTTGCCGAGCTTCGGCATGGAGACCACGGCCGGCTCGCCACTCGCGCTCACCGTGAGCACAGCCGGGCCTTCAATGTCGGCTTCCGTGGCGGTTGGCCCGCCACCCATTGCCGAGTTGGTCATCGAGCCGTTGAAATCCGTGATGCGGATCGTGGCCTTCAGCGCGCTCGTGTCCCGCGCATACGTGATTTCGGCCGTGCCTGCCGCGTTGATGATCGCGCGGATCTCGCCGATCGCACCGCCCCGGATCTCAAAGCCGCTCGAGTCTCTGAATGCGTAGGTCGCCGCCGGGGGAGTCGGCAGTGCGTAAGCCAGCATGGTGCCTGCCGGACGCGGCGGCTCGGGCGGCGCGCTCGCGCATGCGGGCAGCACGACCAGCGCCAGCAGCCAGCTCTTTCGTGTCATGGAACGCCTCGAAAAAAGTGCGGCCTTACCTTACACGATCACGGCTGCTACCGCGAGGAGATTCGGCCGGTCGGCGAGAAAATCTCGCCCGTGTAATAACGCGCGTCGGCAGACGCCAGGAACACGTACGTCGGCGCGATTTCCGCCGGTTGAGCCGGCCGCCCCCACAACGTGTCGGCGCCGAAGCCTGCCACGTGTTCCGCGCCGAAGGTGGCCGGGATGAGCGGCGTCCAGACCGGTCCGGGCGCCACACAGTTGACCCGGATCGCGCGCTTGGCGAGCGCCTGCGCGAGTGATTTCGTGAAGGTGTGAATCGCGCCCTTGGTCGCGGAGTAATCCATCAGACCGGCATGGCCGTCGAACGCCGTGATCGAGCCGGTATTGATGATCGCGCTGCCTTGCTTCATATGCGTCACCGCCGCCTGTGCTACCCAGAAGTATGCGAAAATGTTTGTCCGGAACGTGTGCTCGAGCTGTTCCGGCGAGATCTTCTCGAAGTCCTTCTGCTCCCATTGAAACGCCGCGTTGTTGACCAGGATGTCGATGCCGCCCAGCTCGCGCGCGGTCCGCTGCACGATGTCGACGCACTGCGCGTGATCGCTGACATCGCCCGCGACCGAGTAGGCGCGGCGTCCAGCCTGCTCCACCCATTTGATGGTTTCGCGCGCGTCCTCGTGCTCGCTCAGGTACGAGATGCAGACGTCCGCGCCTTCACGCGCGAACGCAATCGCAACCGCGCGGCCGATGCCGCTGTCACCGCCGGTGATCAGCGCCTTCAGGCCGTTCAGCTTGCCGCTGCCGCGATAGCTCTGCTCACCATGATCCGCGGCCGGCTGCATGCGCTCTTCGAAACCGGGGTACGGCTGCGTCTGCTTCCTGGGACCACCCTTCAATCCGCCGGCTCGCGGATTCCTCTCGCGCAGCGTCATGCCTCCTCCTGTGGTACCCTGCCATACCGGGACAAAAAAGGGCGGCTCCGAGGCCGCCCTTTGAGCTTACCGGCTGTCAGTACGCGGCGTATACCGCGAAATTCGACAGCCTCAACTGATTTCCCACCGTGAGCGCAAGCCGCGCGCCCGGGAATACCTGGATCGGCGGCGAAACGTACGAGTCGTTCGATCCAATCGGATCCGCCGCCAGTGTGATGTCCAATGTGCCGACCACGTACGCAGCCGGAATGTTGAACTGCGCCTTCCCCAACGCCACCACCGACCCCACACGCGTCCGCATGCTGCCGCGGACCAGGTAGATGGTCACATCACTCCAGTTGTTGTTCTCTACTTCCAGCATGGCCCGGCGGCGCGCTCCGGGATCGCTTGCCGCCTGCTCCGTCGCCGGCGCACATGCTCCGGTGAGCGCGACAGCCGCAACCAGCATGAATCTGCGAATGCCCTGCATATCTAGGACTCCCTTCCCAACCCCTCATTCGACCTCGAGGGCGCTCATTCGAGTGCCTGATTGTCATAGCGAGGACCGCTCCCGCACCCGACAATAGAACAAGAAACGTGCCGTAGAAGGCCGCACTATGGGGCTGTCTAAGTGGCGGCATGACAACAGGTTCAGAGCAGTCGCAGAAGGCGGGAGTCTGCGCGCTTCGAGCGCTCGTCGACGCGGCTCCGTTGCTTATCATCTTGGATGGCGCGATGGTATCGTTTGGTTGCGAATGCTCACGGGATTCATCTAGTGCTCATCGCGCGCGCGCTTTCCGCCGTCGGAATTCTTATGCTCTTTTCGAGAGCCGCAGCGGCGCAGCTGCGGCCGCTCGAGCCGGCGGAGGTTGCGGCATTCGCGGCCGACGACGTCGTGCGCGTCCAGCTCGGTGCGGGTGTGTACTCGGACCAACACGCCTCTCTGGCAGGGACGCGAGGCACGCTGTGGGAGCTCGGCAACGTGCGCGCGACCATTCGTGCCGGTCGTATGGTGATGGAGTTCGGCGGGACGGTGCAGCGTCTCTTTCACGACCGCGTCACGGTCGCTGAGCCGTTCGGCGGCGCGCGGGCGGCGCCGGCCGATGGCAAACGCCACGATGCCGGCGATTATCGCGTCGCAACCATGGTGCGCCTGACTGGCGAACGAAGTGCGACGCTGGCCCTGTTACGCTTCGGAACGCGCCTGCCGACCACCGACAACCGCGTCGGTCTGGACCGTGACGTCACGGATTTCTTCGCGACCCTCGCCGCGCAGCGCCGATTCGCGCGGCTTTCGCTACTTGCTGAAGCAGGAGTCGGCATCAATGGCACGCGCGAAACGACGTACGAGCAGTCGGATGTGCTGGTCTATGCGCTCTCGGGCGAGCTGGATCTCGGACGCATCACCCCGTTCGCGGAAGTCGTCGGCCAGCAGGATTTTCACGACTGGGCGATACGCGGCAACGAGGATCTGTCGGAGCTGCGAGTCGGGCTGCGTGTCGGCAGACAGCAATGGCTGAGCGCCGCATGGGTGCATGGGCTGACTTCGGCATCGCCCAGTCGCGGATTTCAGCTTGCGATTGGAACCCCTCTCGGGATGTGATCGCGGCGCAACGCGCCCGGCGGACCGCAAGGTCATTGACTCCGTCTGGGCATTACTGCAAGCTAGCAGCGTGAAAACTCCGCACCACCTGCTCTTCTCGGTGATGCAGGTTTCGGGGTATGTGCAGGAGCGCCTCGAGGCCGCGCTGGCACCCGCGGGACTCTCCCTCGCCAAGCTGGGCGCGTTGCGCCATCTGGCCGAGGCCGACGAGCCGCTTCCGCTCGGACAGCTGGCCGAGCGGATTGCGTGCGTGAAGTCGAATGTGACGCAGCTGGTCGATCGACTCGAGGCGGACGGCATGGTGCGGCGCGTGCCCGATCCTGCCGACCGGCGCTCGGTACGGGCCGCAATCACGGAGCTGGGTCGCGAACGGCAGCGGGCCGGCCGCGAAGCGCTCGTGCTGGCGGAATCGGAGCTGGTCGCCGAACTGGGCGAGCTGGAGCAGAACACTCTGCTCGAGCTGTTGACCAGACTGACCGGCCAGCCGGTCTGAGCGCCTACCGCAGGTTTTTCACCAGGAACCACACGTTGGCGGGCCGCTCGGCAAGCCGCCGCATGTACCACGCGAACCACGCCGAACCGTAACTGATCAGCACTCTGACACGATAACCTTCGTCCGCAAGACGCAGCTGCTCCTGCGTGTTGATGCCATACAGCAGCTGGAACTCGTAGCCTGCGCGCGCAATGTCCAGCTCCTCGGCCATTTGCGCGATGCGCCGGATGATTGCGACGTCGTGCGTCGCAAAGGCCGGTGCACGGCCGATCACACCTGCCTTCACGCGCTCGAGCAGCCGGCGCGCAAGCGCGATGTAGTTCGCATCGACTTCGGCCTTTCTTGCGAATGCGATCGCGGCGGGCTCGTGGTATGCGCCCTTCACCAGGCGAATCGCCGTGGTCAGCGGCAGCAGCGCATCCAGATCCGCTGACGTTCGTTTGAGATAGGCCTGAACGCACAGTCCGACGTTTTCGCCCGCCGCACGTGCGCTCCGGAACACATGGATCGTCGCGTCCGTGTAGGCGCTGCCTTCCATGTCGATCCAGATCGTTTCAGCACGGGCGGCGCGCATGAGCGTCTGCACGTTCTCGCTGGCGCGCGCAGGATTCACGTCCAGTCCGAGCTGCGTCAGCTTGACGGACACCTGGGTCGGCAGCTGTCGGCTGCGGATATCGTCGATCACGTCGTTATAATGCGCCGCGACCGCGGCGGCTTCTTCGGGTTGCGCGATGTTCTCGCCGAGGCGGGTGATCACCGTGCGCAGGCCGCGCTCCGACAGCGCGGCACATTCGCGCAATGCGTCGGCGGGCTGTTCACCCGGCATGAAGCGGCGCACGGCCCGCCGCGCGAAGGGGTAGCTCGGCAGCCGGCTGGCCAGCCAGGGGCTGACCGACGCCTTGAGCAGCAAGGTCCGCATCACTCCCATGACCGGGGCACCTCTCTTGCAAACGCAGAAACTTCTGGCGGGCGATCCGCCAAGCCATTCACTCGGATGGAGAGGGTCAAAATGACTATTCTGTGGATGATCATCATGGGCGCAATCGTCGGCGCGATCGCCAAGCTGATCATGCCGGGCCGCGACCCGGGCGGTATCATCGTAACGATCATGCTGGGCATACTCGGTTCGATCGTCGGCGGCTTCCTGCTCGGCATGCTGCTGCCCGGTCGCGACGTGAGCTCGCCGGCCGGCTTCATCGGCGCGATTCTCGGCGCGCTCCTGCTGCTCTGGATCTATCGTATGATCGTGGCACGGCGGACGCCAAGACCCTAGCGATAGGAGCGATAGGAGCGATGGGAGCGATGGGAGCGATGCGCCCGCGCTCTTATCGCTCTCATCGCTCTAATCCCTCTTATCGCTCTCATCGCTCTTATCGCTCTTATCCCTCTTATCGCCTATTCTCCTCCCATGATCAAATCTCTGGGCGCGAAAGTTCTGATTGCTCTCGCCCTCGGCCTGGCGCTGGGCATCGCAATCTCCTCATCCGGTAACCCGCAGCTGGTTCGGCTCGTCGGCTGGATCGAGCCGATCGGCATCCTGTGGATCAATGCGATACGCATGACGGTGATTCCGCTTGTGGTCGGCGCGATCATGGTCGGTATTGCCTCGGCGCCCGAGCTGAAGACGATCGGCTCGATCGGCGGCCGCGCGGTCGCTCTCTTCTTGGTGATTCTGCTGGCCGCCGCATGCTTCGGCGTGCTGCTCGCACCGGCCGCGTTCAGCTTTCTCGAGATCGATCCGGCCGCCGCGGCGGCGCTGCGCGCGAGTGCCGCCGATGCATCGTCCATGGCCGTCGAAGGCGCGCAGAAGATCCAGTCGCTGCGCCAGTGGCTCATCGATCTGGTGCCGATCAATCCGATCAAGGCCGCGGCGGATGGCGCGATGCTGCCGCTCATCGTGTTCTCGGTGGCGTTCGGGATGGCGGTCACGCGCGTTCCCGAGCCGGCGCGCGCCACCTTTCTGAGCTTCGCACGTGCCGTGACGGATGCTTCGCTCGTGCTGGTGCGCTGGATCCTGGCGGCGGCGCCGATCGCCGTCTTCGCGCTCTCGACCGCGATCGCGCTCAAGCTCGGCGTCGCCGCGGCCGGCGCGGTCATCTTCTACATCGTGGTCGCGTGCGGGTTGTGCGCCGCCTTCGTCGGCGTGCTGTATGTCGTGACCTGGCTGATCACGCGCCGGCGCGCGATCGGCTTCGCGCGCTTCTGGGCGCCGGCCCAGGCGGTTGCGTTCAGCTCACGATCCTCGCTGGTCTCGCTGCCGCCCATGATCGAGAGCGCGGAGTCGCTCGGTCAGCCGCTCGTGATCCGGTCCTTCTTTCTGCCGCTCGCGGTCGCCGTGTTTCGGACCGGCTCCGCCATCAACATTCCGGTCGGCGTGCTCTTCCTGGCTCACCTCTATGGCGTGGACGTCAGCGCGGCGCAGCTGCTGACCATCGCCATCACCGCCGTCGTGACGACGTTCAGCGTGCCCGGCATTCCGGGCGGCTCGATCATTGTCATGGTGCCGGTGCTGCTGGCGGCAAATCTGCCGGTCGAAGGGATCGGCATCCTGCTAGCCGTCGACACGCTGCCGGACATGTTCCGGACCACGACCAATGTGACGGGCGATCTGGCCGCCGCAGCGATTCTGTCTAAAGATGATGAGGCGCTACGGTCCGGAGAGGCGCTACGGTCCGGAGAGGCGCTACAGTAAGGCGCTACGGGAAATCGCTACGGTGAGGCGCTACTTGAAGGCGCAGTTCCGTAGCGCAGTTCCGTCGCGCAGTCCCGTAGCGCAGTCCCGTAGCGCAGTTCCGTAGCGCAGTTCCGTAGCGCAGTCCCGTCGCGCAGTCCCGTAGCGCAGTCCCGTTGCGCAGTTCACGGTCTGCGGATCACACCGCACGCGATGCGCGCGCCTGCATTGCCGGCGGGGTCCGCCCGGTAGTCATCCGGATTCGCGTGGACGACCAGCGCGGATCCATCGCCGTCGAACAGATTCTCCA
>JBQTJO010000344.1:0-1668 GCA_052387015.1 Gemmatimonadota bacterium | reverse complement strand
TACGGGACTGCGCTACGGGACTGCGTTACGGGACTGCGCTACGGGACTGCGCTACGGGACTGCGCTACGGGACTGCGCTACGGGACTGCGCTACGGGACTGCGCTACGGGACTGCGCTACGGGACTGCGTTGCCGGGTGCGATCACCGGCATCAGCGCGGCGCGGTCGCTGTGCGTGCCGTCTCCGAGCTGACCGTCGTAGTTGGCGCCGATGCAGTACGCGTAGCCCGCGCGGCTGATCGCGCAGACGTGCTGCGCTCCGGCAGCGATTCGCTCGAGCCGAAGCTCCGTGCTGAGCGCCCGGGTTGCACCGGACGCGGGCCAGCCCCGAATCGCGCCGCCCCAGCAAATGCCGGCGCCGTCGCTGCTGCCGCATACGAAACGATCGCCGGGTGAAAGGGCAGTGAAGAGGCGGTCGCTGCGCGCGCGCACGGGCACGTTCCGGTCGAGGCTCGTGCCGTCTCCGTTCTGACCGGAGCTGTTGAGTCCCCAGCACCAGGCTTCGCCCGCGACGGTGAGTGCGCATGTCTGGTAGTAGCCCGCGCTAATGCGCGCGAACGGCTGATCGCCCTGCACGCGCAGCGGGATCGCTGATTTGCCCGGCGACTCGGCGCCCGCGCCGAGCTGACCTCGCGAGTCGTCGCCCCAGCAGAAGGCGACGCCGCCGCTCGTCAGACCGCAGGAATGCGCATGCCCCGCGCTCACCTGCGTGAAAACGCGTCCGCCGGTGACCGGCACCGGCTCGGCGCGAGCGGTGAAGGAGCCATCGCCGACCTGTCCTTCATCGTTCTGCCCCCAGCACTCGGCGACGCCGTTGCGCGCCAGCGCGCAGTTGTGTCCGGCTCCCGCATCCAGCGCACTGTTCGTGAGCCCGTCTGCCACTTCGGCTGGCGCCGCACGGCCGGTGCGCGTGCCATCGCCGAGCGTTCCGAAGCCGTTGTTGCCCCAGCAGTAGACGCGGCCGCTCGTCGCCAGGCCGCAGGTGTGGTAGTAGCCCGCGTCCAGCTCGCTGAAGCGAAGCGCACCCGAAACCGGCTCGGGGCCCGCGTCAACGCCGCAGGAAGCCACCAGGCAGGCGATCAGGATGCACAAGGTTGGTCCCCGCATATGGTGAATATGGGTCATAATTCGTCGCTGTCCGCGCTTGTGCGATTCGCCCGACCCACCTATTCTGTGGGCACCGTTGAGAATGAGTCTCATTATAAAAGGAAAACCATGAAAGCCTTCACCATCATTGCGGCCTGCGCCGGAGCCCTCGGCGCCGCGGCCTGCGCCGACACCACTGCGCCCGAGGAGCCGCAGCCCATCATTGTCTCGACCACGACCGTGGATGCGCGCTCGGCTTGGGCCTACGTGAATTTCGCGACCGAGCCGGCGGCCGTGAGCATCGCCGATGCTGCGACCTCCGCGGCCTGGGACCTCGGCTTCAACGCGACCGCCGTCAAGCTGAACGGTGGCAGCAACGGCCCGGGTGGCGCGCTGGCCTACTGCATCTGCCAGAATGCGAACGTTTCGGCTGCCGCGCTCGAGACGATGACCGCCGAGTCGCAGCTCGCCGCGTTCGAGGCGGTCACGCTGGCGAACGTGCCGGCGAACGCGGACGCGTGGAGCAGCACGGCGTTCGACACGAACAAATGGTACCGCTACAACATTACCGGCAACGATCACC
>JBQTJO010000343.1:0-8334 GCA_052387015.1 Gemmatimonadota bacterium | reverse complement strand
CGAGCGATTATTATAGAGCGATGAGAGCGATTAGAGCGATGAGAGCGATTAGAGCGATGCGAGCGATAAGAGCGGTGTTCGCGCTCTCATCGCTCCTATCGCTCCCATCGCATCATCGCTCAGGTCTTCAGCGTCTTCTTCTTCGCCGCGGGGAACAGCACGTTGTTGAGGATCAGCCTGTAGCCCGGCGAATGCGGGTGCAGATTCAGATCCGTGGTCTCATCGCCGACCTGGTGCTGCGGGTCTTCGGGATCGTGTCCGCCCAAGAACGTCCAGGTCCCCTGGCCGTACGCGCCGTGGATGTACTTCGTCCAGCCGGTGCCCTGCTCATCCGCCAGCACGATGACGCTGGGCTTCAGGCGATCCTGCCGGAACGAGGTGGTCAGTCCGTAGAAATCGGCGATCACGTTCTCATGGCTCTGCACGAGCATGGACGGCACCGGATCGAATTTCGGGCTGAAGTCGAAGAGTGTGAAAGAGCCGAGCGGCTGCCGCCACGGCGTGTTCACCTGATGGCCATCGATGTCGCTGAACGAGCTGATCGCCGGGTTGGTCTGTACCTCCGCGTTCTGGAAGGCCATGGTGCGCACCCACTGCATCTTGCGCGACGCATTCGCGTCGACCGGCGAGCCGTCGCTGAAGGGCGCGGCAATGTCCACGTTCACCGCCGCTAGTGCCAGCTCGATGGTCTCGGTAGCCGTGCACATCGCAAAGAGGAATCCGCCCTGACTGACATAGCGGCGAATCTCTTCCGCCACTTCCTTCTTCACCTGCGGCACGCTCGCCAGTCCGAATTCCTTCGCGATGGCTTCGTTCTGCGCGACCGCATCGAGCAGCCACGGCGCGCCCGCGTAATTGATGTAGAACTTCGAGTATTGACCCGTGAAATCCTCGTGGTGCAGGTGCAGCCAGTCATAGTTGCGCAGGCGGCCCTGCAACACCTCACGATCCCAGATCTTGTCGTACGGCACGTCGGCATAGGTCAGTGCGAGCGTCACCGCGTCATCCCAAGGATTCGTGTTCTCGGGCGTGTAGACCGCGATCTTGGGCGCCTTCTCGAGAATCACGCTCTCCATGTTGGACTCGGCGACGGTCGAGCGGATCTGCGCGAGCCGGGCCGGCGTGAGCGGCTCGAAGGTGACCCCGCGCAACGCGGCCTCGCGCCGGATCTCCGCGCGGTCCGGCAGCAGGAACGAGCCCGCGCGGTAATTGAGCAGCCACTCGGCGGTCAGCTTGTGGTCGAGCACCCAGTACGTGAGGCCGTATGCCTTCAAATGGTTCGCCTGCGCGTTGTCCATCGGCACGAGCAGCTGCGCATGCGCGCGCGTCGGCGCGGCCATGGTCGCCAGGATCACCAGCATCATGATTATCTTGAATCTCACCATCTCAACATCTCACACTTCTGAACTCTCGAATTCCCGCGCTCGCCGCATTACGAGCGCGGCACTCTGCCCTGCAATCGATCGAGCTCCTGGCGGGCCTGCGGCACCAGCGCGCTGCGTGGGTACTCGAGTATCAGCTGCTCCAGGTAGCGCCGCGCCTCGGCTTCCGCCTGCCCGCGATCCATCAAGCTGCGCGCCAGCGCCAGCAGGGCGGCGGGCGTCTCGATGCTGTGCGGGTGCGCTTCCACGATCGAACGGCGCGCGCGCTCCGCATCCAGCGGCAGTTGCGCGCGATCGGCAATGCCCGCTGCGAAATCGAGGATCGGCGCACGATCCGTTTCCGGCAGCGCGGCCACGCCGCCGGTCAGCAGCGCGAACGCCTCCTTGCCGGCGCCCGGGCCGGAGAGCGCGCTCGCCTCGGCCAGCAGCTCGGCCCCACGCTGGGAGACTTTGCCCAGCAGTGTGACCAGCCGGATCGTCTCGGTCGCCTCCGCGCCATGCAGGAAAGGCGCGGCCGCGAGCAATGCGCTCTTCGCTTCACCCACCTCACCGCGCCGCAGCGCGATCCGTCCGCGCACGATGCTCGAGCGCGGCCCGCTGACGCCGACCAGGGCAGACTGCGCGCGCTCCAGAGCGTTGCGCTCGATATATGCACCTGCGAGCGCGGCCGCGACAGCATCCAGCTCCGGCGCATTCGCAAACTCCCTGCGGAATGCGGCCAGATCGGCGCTTGCTTCGTCGAGCCGTCCTTCTTTGGCCATCAGCTGGATGCGCAGGGCGATAGCCTGCCGGCGCTGCGGCGATCCGGCCGCCAGTGCCTGCTCCAGCTCGCGATAGCTGCGCGCCGCGCTCGCGGTGTCGCCCATGACCAGCGCCAGCTCGGCAAGGCGAGCGCGAATCGCAAGCATCTGGTCCGCGCTCAGCTGCTCGGGCGTCAGCTGCGAGTAGGCCCAGAACGCGACGTTCGGCAGCCGCGAGGAATCCGCGCGGCGCGCCATCTCGACAAGGAAGGAGCGGCGCTCGGGCCCGCTGAGCCCGCCGGCGATCTGGCGCACGACCTGTTCGGCGCGCTGGGCCAGCCCCGCATCGATCGCGAGCTGCGCGGCGGCACGCCTGCGCGGCAGGGTCGTCGGCGCGCGCACCAGCGCATCGACGAGACCGGGCAGGATCTGAGCGCCGCCATCCCTCAGAGCGGCGAGCCTGCGCTGCACGAGCATCAGCCCGCGCGCTTCGGGGCCGATAGCGCGATCCCATTCGCGCGTCGCGCGGCCGTATTCTTCGAGCGCCGCGTACGCATCGCCGAGCTCGAGCGCGAGCGCGTCGGCGCGCCCGACACGGGAGCGGCCAAGCTCCAGGTATTGCAGCGCCCGCGTGTGGTCGGCGCGCAGCTGCCAGACGCGTGCGATCTCGCGATACGGCGTCTCGAGCTTCGGTGTCGCGCGTGTCCATGCGTCCGCGGCGCGCTCGAGATCCTCGATTCGGTCCAGATTCGAAAACGCGCGCACCAGCATCTGATGGCCGATCGGCGAAGTCGGATCCGCTTTCAGATGCGCCTGCACGTACGGCATCAAGTCCTCCAGCCGACCTTCCATGCGCAGCACGCGCTCGTAGGCGAGCAGCGCACTGAGCGACTGCGGATTGTGATTCAGGATGCGCTCGAGAATCTGACGCGATCCCGCGAAATCGCCGGCGACTTCCCGCGCGGCCGCATCCCGGATCAGCGTCAGCTCATCGGCCACGGCTTGCGCCTGGGCCGCAGCCGGCAGCGCGAGCGCCAATAGCAGCAGTCCCGTTCTAATGCGCACCGGTCTCCTTCGTTGCCGCCGCCGCGTTCAGCTTCTGGAAATACTCGAGCACCAGGCGCCGATACGCGGGCGGCAGATGCCGCAGCTGCTCGGCGGTCGGAATCGCGTAGCGATCGCTGCTGTCGAACAGCCCCGGCTTCAGCGCGCGCACCACCGAGGGCGGCAGCGGTTGCGCGGCATCCGCCTTGCGCTCCTCGCTGACCTCATCGCGCTCCATCGTGCGTCCCGCATCGAGCAGCTTGTGGAACAACTCGTTCTGCCGCCGCACCGTCTGCGGCGTGAGCCGGCCACCCTCCAGCTCTTTCGCGATCTGATCCGCTTCCTTGACCAGGTCGTCGAGCCGGCCGAGCAGATCGTCACGCGCGCCGCCCTTGTTCATGCCACCGAGCTTCTGCGCGATTTCGCGCTGCTCGCGGGCCATGACGCCGAGCTGCTGCGCGAGCGTCCTCGGTCCGAGATTCAGCGGCAGCAGCGAGTTCGACCTGCCGTTCAGATTGCCCTGTTGCTTCGCAAGCTGCGCGAGCTGCTCGAGCGCCTGCTGCAAACCGGTGCCGTGCTCCGATTGCTCGATCTGTTGACTGTTCCTGAGCAGCTCGAGCGCGAGCCGGTTCAAGGCAGCGAGCGACTGCTCGGCCTGATCCTGCGGCATGTTCTGCTGCGTAGCGTTCTGCATGGCGCGCAGCGTCTCATCCATGTTCAGGTTGGCGCGCGCGAGCGCGGAGCCGACATCCTTGTTCACCAGCGCGGACCGCTGGCTGGCATCCGAGAGATTCTTGCCGAGCTGCTCGAGCCCCTGCTTCAAGGCGGCCTGCTCCGCGCGAAGCTGCTGCAGCTGCCCCTGTGAGCCGCCGGGCTGGCCGCTGCTCGAGCCGGAGCCGCCCTGCTCGCCGGGCTTCTGTTGTCCCTGCCCTTTCGAGCCCGCCTGGCCGCCCTGCTGCTGGCCTTTCTCACGGCTTTCACCAGATGGCTGATCTCCCTGCTGACCGCCCTGCTGTCCCGGCTTCGACTGCTGCTGGCCACCCTGCGGCTTGTCCTGCGCATTGCCCGCCTGCGCCGAGGCCGTTGGCCGCGGCTTCATGCGGTCGAGCAGCTCCTTCTGCTTCTGCGCGAGATTGATCGCATCCTGCGTGGCGTTGTCGACGGCGTCCTGCGCGTCCTTCTTCCACGATGCGGTCATCTGCTTGCGCGCCGCATCCAGCGTCTGCGCGGCCTCGCTCAGCTTGTCGGCGGCCTGTTCGCCCGATTTGCCCGCCTGATCGGAATCGTTCTGCTTCGCCTGTTTCGCGGCCTGCGCCATCGCGTCCGCCGCGTCCTTCGTCTGCTCCTGCGCCTGGCCGGTCTTTGCGGCCGCGTCCGCTTCGCCTTGCTCGGAGAGCTTCTTCTTCAGCTTGAGCAGCGAAGAGCCGAGCTCGTCCGTCCTCTTCTCGAGCTCCTCTTCGCGCGTCGAGCTCTCCGTGGCATCGGCCTCACCGGTCTTCAGCTCATCGGCGAGCGCTTCCTGCTGCGCCGCAAGCTCCTTCGCTTCCTGCGAGAGCTTGCTCATCGCCTGCTCGGCCGCGGCGCGCAGCATCAGATCCAGGCTCTGGTCCAGCTTCTCGCGCAGCTGCTCCTGCTGACGCGCGAGCGCCTCCAGCGCCTTCTGCACCTGCTCCGGGTCGAGCTTCTCGAGCGCCTTGCGCAGCTCGTCCAGCTGCTGCTTCAGCTCCGGCGAGAGCAGCTGGTCGTACAGCTCGCGCAGCTCTTCGAGACGCTTCTGCATCTCCGGATCGTGCAGGCCCGCCTGCTCGGCCGCGCGCTGCAGCCCCTCGATCCGGTCCCGCAGCTTCTCGATCTCCGCCGTCATGGCCTGCTGGCGCTCGAGCACCTGCTGCGCCTGTTGTGCCTGCTCACTGCTGAGCTGCTTATCCGTGGAGCCGGGCGAGCCGCCGCTGCCGCGCTCGCCGGCACGGGCGGCGCTGGCCGAGCGACGTTGCAGGTCACGCGTGCGCGTCTCGAGCTGTTTCATGGCGCGCGCGATCGCAGCCGCGTCCCTGACCAGCTCGTCCGCCTGCAGTTGCGCGCGCTCGCGCATCTCCGCCATGCCCGGCACGCGCAACCTGAAGGTGCGCGACGTCGCGCTCTGCCGCATGGGCGAGTTGTCGGTCACGCGTACGAAATAGCTGAGGGTGTCGCCGGGCAGCAGGCGGCGCGACGTCGCATCAAGAACACCCCGCACCAGCTTGCGATCCGCTTCACCTTCGAGGCTGAGCGCATGCTCGACCGGCGCATCGCGCTGACCGGTCGCACTCGTGCGCCAGCTCACGACCACCGCGCGGACGACACCATGGTCGTCCTGCGCGTCCGCGACCAGCAGCTGCTTCAGGTCGCCCGGCAGCAGGGTGTCGACGCCGGGATAGGTAATTTCGATGGCGGGCGCCGCATCCGCGATGACGGTGATGTCCAGCGGAGCGGGCGCGGCAGTCTGCGCGCCGGCTGCATCAGCCGCGAGCTGCCACTCGTAGATGCCGCTTGCACGCGGACGCAGCGTGCCCTCGAACGAGCTGCCGCTGACGCGTAGTGAGGTCTGCTGCTCGCCCGCAGCAATGGTGACCGCGCTCAGTGCGCGGGTACTGCGGCCGCGAATGCGCAGCTCGCTGCCGGCCGGCAGCTCGAGCGGCGGCACATCCTTGTCGAAGCGCTCGGGCGTACGGCTCAGATAGGCGGGATACACCACATCGATCGACAGAGCCGCGACCAGCAGCGGATCGATCGGCGTGATCGTGAAGGTGTCACTCAGCGCGCCATCCGGCGCGCGCACCCAGTAGCGAACGGGCGCGTCGATGTCATCGATGCGCGCTTGCGCACGCGCAGCGATGACCGGCAGCGTCTCTTCGTGCAGCACAGCGCCGCGCGCTCGCCAGTACAACGTGACGGCATCGCGCTGCGCCGCGCCGACCTGCACCTCGACGGCACTGCCGCGCGGCGCACTCGCATCGCCAGGCTCGACCTGGAGCGGAGGCAACGCGGATTCGGCGATGGTCGCGACCGGGCGCAGCAGCGGCGACCAGGATGCGCGCGAGCGCTCGGGCGCGGCGAAAGCGAGCAGCACCACCGCGCCACCCAGTGAGCCGGCCACCGCCAATGCGCGCACGCGCCGGCTCTGAGTCCGGCTGCCCAGCTCACCCGCGAGCGCAAACGGCTCGACGCTCGAGAGCCGGCCGGCCAGCGTCTGTTCGGCCCGGCGCAGCAGCGCCTGCGAAGTGCCGGCCGGCGCGTCGTCGCCCATCTCCAGCACGCTGCGCAGCTCGCCCGCGGCGAAGCCGAGCCGGCTCTCCGCACTGGCGGCAACCTCGCGATCGGTGATGCGAAGAATCCAGCGCCGGAACGCGCTGACGCCGATCGCCACCGCAAGGGCGAGCGCGCCGATGTCGAGCGCGAGCGGAAGCCGGTGCGTCATGCTGGTCGCAAGACTCAGCAGAAAGGCAATCAGCAGCACGGCGGGCACCACCGTCAGTACGGCGGCAATGGTCGCGATGGCCGCCGCGCGCCGCACGGCAGCGCGCGCGACGCCGATGATCGAACGAAGGGGCGAGCCGGGCCTGCTCATTTCGGCACCTGTGACATGGCGTAGAGGAAGAGATTCACACCCATGCGCAACGCCGCTTCGCGCGCTGCGGGACTATCGCTGTAGCGATCCGCATCCTCCCAGCCGTTGCCCAGATCGGTTTCGTAGCTGTAGAACACGGCGACGCGGCCGTCGCGTATGATGCCGAATCCTTGAGGGCGCTTGCCGTCATGCTGGTGCACCTTGGGCAGACCGCGCGGGAAATCATACAACACGTGATAGATCGGATGTGTAGGCGGCAGCTCGACCAGTTCGTCGTCCGGAAACAGCCGCTTGATCTCCCGGCGAAAGCTCTCGTCCATGCCGTAGTTGTCATCGGCATGCAGGAAACCGCCCGAGCCGAGATAATTCCTGAGAATCCGGATTTCCTCTTCCGTGAAGCGCACGTTGCCGTGCCCGGTCATGTAGAGGTAGGGATGCGCCCAGATGTTGGGATCGGTCAGCTTCAGCTGGAGCGGCCGGTCCGCGACGTCCAGGCCTGTGCGCTCGCGAATCGCGCGCAGCAGGTTGGGCAGCCCCGACGGATTGGCGTACCAGTCGCCGCCGCCGCCGTACTGGAGCTGCACGATGGACAGCTTCGGCGCCGATTGCGCGGAGGCGCTGGAGGCGGCCATCCCGGCCAGGAGCACTGCACTAAGTAGCTTCACGAATCAGCCGATCCTTCTGCTGAAACACTCTGGGTGATCTCGTACGCGCGATTGCGCGCGATGTTGAGAGTCTTTGCAATCTCGCGCGCGGCATCGCGCGCGGATGCGCCGGCCGCGAGCAGCTCGCGCGCCATGGCCAGCGCGTCCGCTTCGCTCTCAGCCGGCGGCGGCGCGGGCGCGCCCGCCAGCACGATCACGATCTCACCGCGAACCTGCTGATCCTCGTAATAGGCGTGCGCTTCGCGCAGGGTTCCGCGTACAAATGTCTCGTGCAGCTTGGTGATCTCGCGCCCCACCGCGACGCGCCGTTCGTCCCCGCACCGCTCTCGCAAATCCGCCAGCAGCCCGGCCAGTCGCCCCGGCGCCTCGTACAGCACGGCGGTGTGCCGCAGCGCTGCGATTTCGGCGAGCCGCTCCTTGCGCTCGCGTCCCGAGCGGGGCAGAAACCCGAAAAACGTGAACGGCTCGGGCTCGATGCCCGATGCGACCAGCGCCGCGAGCAGCGCGGATGCGCCCGGGATCGGGACTACCTCATAACCCTGCCGGATGACGGCCTGCACGATACGTGCGCCGGGATCGGACAGCAGCGGCGTACCCGCATCCGAGACAATGGCGAGGTCGTCGCCCGCGGCCAGCCATGACAGGATCTGCGCGCTGCGCGCGGCTTCGTTGTGTTCGTGCGTGGAAATCAGCGGAGTCGAGATGCCGTAATGCTTCAGCAGGATGGCAGTCCGACGCGTGTCCTCCGCCAGCACCCGCTGCACGGCGCGCAGTGTCTCTAGCGCGCGCTGCGTCATGTCGGACAGGTTGCATATGGGGGTGATTAAATTATTGAGCTTTGGCATTCGCAATTGAACCCGGGTAGGGAGGTGGGGTGGAGGGGTGTAGGGGTGGAG
>JBQTJO010000342.1:0-2276 GCA_052387015.1 Gemmatimonadota bacterium | reverse complement strand
ACGCGCGCGAACGAGATCCCGGACCAGGAGTATCCGTTCGTCCTGATCACGGGTCGCCTGCTCGAGCACTGGCACACGGGCTCGATGACGCGGCGCGCGACCGTGCTCGATGCACTCGAGCCGATCGCGACCGCGAGTCTGCACCCGGATGATATGAACCGGCTCGAGCTCGAGCCGGGTGATCACGTCAGTGTGGTCTCGCGGCGCGGCACGGTCACCGCGGCCGCGCGCCGCGATCCGGGCGTGCCTCGCAATGCGGTCTTCATGCCTTTTGCGTTCGTCGAGGCCGCCGCGAACCTGCTGACCAACCCCGCGCTGGATCCGGTCGGCAAGATCCCGGAGTTCAAGTACTGCGCGGTGCGTGTCTCCAAAGCCGGCGGTTTTGAAAAGGCCCGCGCCGCGCTATCTTAAACCGCTCTCATGCGAGCCACGCCCATGCAACGGACTGCCGCCTTTTACGAGCTGACGAAGCCGGGCATCACCCGGCTCGTCCTCGTAACCACCGCGGCTGCGTTCTATCTGGCATCGCGCGGCGCGATCGACGTGCTGCTGCTCCTGCACACCCTGGTCGGAACCGGCCTGGCCGCGAGCGGCACGAATGCATTGAACCAGTGGGCGGAGCGCGATGCCGATGCGCGCATGCGCCGCACGGCCATGCGGCCGCTGCCTTCAGGCCGGCTGCACAGCCTCGAGGCGGCCGCTTTCGCCTGGGCCATTTCGCTGCTCGGCCTCTTTTATCTGATCGCGTTCGTCAATCTGACCACCACGCTCATCGTCGGCTTGAGCCTGACGAGCTACGTCTTCATCTACACGCCGCTCAAAAAAAAGACATGGACGTCGACCCTGATCGGCGCGGTGCCCGGCGCGCTGCCGATGCTCGCCGGCTGGACCGCGACCGGTCGGCCGCTCACACCCGGCGCGTGGGCGCTCTTCGCCATCATGTTCGTCTGGCAGATGCCGCACTTCTACGCACTGGCATGGATCTACCGAGAAGATTACGGCCGCGCCGGCTTCAAGATGCTGACCGTCGTCGATGCGACGGGCAAGCGCGCGGCGCGTCACACGCTCTGGTTCGCGGCCGCGCTGATTCCGATCAGCATCCTGCCGGCGCTGCTCGGTATTGCGGGTGACATCTATATGATCGGCGCGGTCGCGCTCGGCATCGGCTTCGTGCTGCTGGCCGGCCGCATGCTGTTCAGCCCGAACGAGCGTCTGGCATGGCGCGTCTTTACCGCTTCGATCATTTATCTGCCGGTTCTTCTTCTGTTGATGGTGGTCGACAAAATGAGGTGAACATGAGGGCAGTCGCACTGCGTGGTCTCGCCGCCGGATCTCTAGCCGCCGCAATCTTCGCCGCCTGGTTTTTGCTCGTCGACCTGATCAAAGGTCAACCGCTCGCGACGCCCGCCTACATGAGCGGTGTGGTTTTCTCCTTCACGACCGCGCTGCCCGCCACTGCGCGATTGGCCGCTTTCACCGTGCTGCATTTTGCGGCCTTTGGCGCGACCGGTGTGCTGATCGCATGGGTCCTCGACAAGATCGAGTTGAAGCCGCACACGTACTTCGGCCTGCCGCTCGGCTTCCTGTTGTTCGATCTGGTCTTCTACGCGAGCATCATCTTTCTGGGCGTCGACATCGTGCGCGCGCTCGGCTGGCCGCAGGTGCTGATCGGCAACGTGCTGGCCGGGCTGGTGTTGATGGGATATCTGCGGGTGAAGAGTGGCGAGCCCGTAGAGACGTTCCGCGAATTGCTGGCCCGCCGAGCGACGCTGCGTCGCGGCGTGGTCGCCGGTGTGATCGGCGCGTCAGTCGTCGCGCTCTGGTTCCTCGTCATCGACGCGCTGAACGATCACGTTTTCTATACGCCGGCCGCCTTGGGCTCGGCTCTTTTGCTCGGCGCGAGCGAGCCCGCCGATGTCGTCACCAGCGCCGAGATCATTATCGGCTACACGCTCGTCCACGGCGCGGCGTTCGTGCTGTTCGGCCTGTTCGCCGCCTGGATGATGGAGAAGGCGGAGCAGTTTCCACCGTTGCTGCTTGGTCTGATTCTAGTCTTCGTCACGCTCGAGGTGCTGTCGCTCGGCGTGCTCATCGCGTTGGCCACCTGGCTGTTCGAGACAATTCCGTCCTGGTCACCGATCGTTGCGAATCTGTTGGCCGCCGCGGCCATGCTCGGCTATCTGTGGCGGCAGCATCCGGCGCTGCGGCACCACATTGGCGAGCCGCTGGAGGAGGAAGCAGTCCGGTAGGGGTGTAGGGGAGTAGGGGAGTAGGGG
>JBQTJO010000341.1:0-6360 GCA_052387015.1 Gemmatimonadota bacterium | reverse complement strand
GGGCGTAAACGCTTCCGGGTCGCGCGCGTTGGGTATGAAAGCGCTGCGTCCGACCGTGCCGTAATGCGACTCGACGGCGCTGAGTATCGCGCGCGTCGGCGCTACGACCCGATCCGCCGCGTGCAGCCCCTTCTGTACGCTGCAACGGTACTGCTCGTAGCAGGGCGGCGCGCCGGAGCCGTGGACGCCGCGCCACCAGGACAGCACGCACGAGTGTACGGCCACGATCACCGGAGCCGACCACGGCAGCGCCGCGTGCGTGTAGCCGTTGATGTGGACGACGTCGGGGCGCATGCGCGACGCGATGTCCAGCAGCCAGCTGCCGGCCTGTTGCACGTCACGCCACGGATCGTCCATCCATTCGAGCCGGAACTTCCGGTGCCGCACCGTCAGAGCGGGGCAGCGTCGCGCGTTCTCGAGCTGCGCAGCGGTCGGCGCCGGACCCATTACGGCGAGCGTGGTCTCCGCGTCGTGCGGCGCGAGCGCGTTCGCAAGCTCGAGCGCGTAGGTCCAGACACCGCCAACCGCGTCGGCCGTCATCAGCACTTTCATCGGCCGAGAATGCGATCGAGAATGGTGGCCACGGCCTCGAGACTTTCGATGTCGGCGTCGTAGCGCGCACTGCGCGTGAGCTGCTGCGCCCAGCTGCTCGCGGCGCGGCCGGGCCAGTCATCGGGGGCTGTGACCACCGTCTGGCGAGTGGTGCCCCGCAGGTGCTCCGCCGCGAAATCGAAGAACGAGCCGTTCACGTTGCGGAAGACCGCCGAGCCGCGCGTGCCGTGACACGTCACCTCGATTACGGCGTCCTGACCCGCATGCAGATGCCACGAGCACGCCAGGCGCGCGGCGATGCCGTTGTCGAAACGGATGTCGGCCAGCGCATAGTCTTCGACGACCTGCGCGCTGTCGGGGTGGAGCGGCACGCCCTGATGAAACAGTCTGCTGTGCACGGTTTCGGCACTGGCCGTGCCGAGCACCCAACAAGCGAGGTCGACGAGGTGAATGCCGAGATCGAGCACGCAGCCGCCGCCCGATAGTGCACGGTCCCGGTACCACGGTTGGCCGGGCCCGTACGCATTGTGAAAAACCAGATCCAGCGCGAAGACGTCGCCCAGCTCCCCGCCCTGCACGGCTTCGCGCAGCCAGCGCATGCCGGCCGTATGTCGATAGGAGAGATCTACTGCGAGCAACCGGTCGGCCTGACGCGCCGCCGCGATGACCGCGCGGTTCTCCTCGGTGGTCCGGCCCAGCGGCTTCTGGCAGAATACGGCCGCTCCGGCCGCGAGCGCGCGCAGCGACTGCTCCACGTGCAGCGCGCTCGGCGTCGCGATCACGATCGCATCGAGATCGAGCGCGAGCAGCTCATCCAGCGATGCCGCGCAGTGCGCGTCGGGCACGTCGGCCGCTGCGCGCGCGCGCGCGTCGGGATCCGGCTCGGCGATCGCGGCAATCCGTACATCCGGCAAGGCGCGAATCGCGTTCATGCGACTCCGGCCGATCCAGCCGACACCGAGAAAGCCGATGCGCGGAGTGGCAACCGCGACGCTCGGCGCGCCGAGCAGGCTGCCGCTCATGTGGTTACGATCGCTTTCAGAAAGCCATCCGGCCGCCTCGACATCATTTCGAAGGCTTCCGGTAGCCGGTCCAGAGTAAAGCGGTGGGTCAGCAGCGGCCCGGGATCGAGCGCGCCGCGTTCGACCGCCTGGATCGCTGCCCGCATGCCCGCGACATACACGCTCTGCTCGCGCTCGTGCGCGTTGATCACGTCGATGCCGCGCCAGTTCCAGAGCTGCAGATTGATCTGGCGCGGTCCGTCCTGGTGGTAGCCCGCGATAATCAGCCGGCCGCGCACGCGCGTGATCTCTCCCGCGAGATCCAGCGGCCACTGCGCGCCTACCGCTTCAATGACGCGGTCGCAGCCGACGCCGGCCGTCATACGGTTCACCTGCTCGAGGATGCGCGCATGGTCATCCATCAGGATGGTCTCGCTCGCGCCACACGCGCGCGCGACGTCCAGCGCGAACGGCCGTCTCGACAGCGCGATTACGCGCGCGCCCTGACGCGCCGCGAGCTGGGTCAGGAGCGCGCCCATGAAGCCAATGCCGACAGTGGCGACCGTGTCGCCCTGCTGGATGTCGGACCGGTTGAACACGTTCATGACACAGCCTAACGGCTCACCCGGAAACGCGACGTCATCGAGCGAAGCCGGCAGCGGTACGACTGCATCAGCGTCCGCGATGTCGTGCTCGGCAAACGCGCGGTACGACAGGGCGGCAACCCGGTCGCCTTCGCTGATGCCCGCCACGCCGCTGCCGATGGCATCGACGCGGCCCCAGCCCTCGTGGCCGGGCGCACCGGACGGCAGCGGATACTCGAACCAGGGCCGGCCCTCCCAGACCGGGAGATTCGAACCGCACACACCACAACCTTCGAGCCGGATGCGTACCTCGCGCGCGGCCGGCTCGCGTGGCTCTTCCTCCACTATTGCGATTTGTCGGGCCGCCTTCAGCGCGATGCTCATAGCTCGACCGCGACGCGCTGCTTGCGCGGCGTAGCGAACGGAGCCGTGACGTTGCTCGCGGCCAGCCACTCGTAGAGCCGGCGAATACCCTCCGCGGCGCTCACCTGCGGCTGCCAGCCGGTTGCGGCGCCGAAGCCCGCGCTATCGGACACGTAGTAGCGCTGATCGCCCGGCCGCCACTCGCCAAAGCTTACGCGCGGCGCGACACCGGTCAGCGCGCCTGCGTGCTCGAGCACCTCCATCAGACTGACCGCGTTGCCGGCACCCCCGCCGATGTTGAAGGCGCGACCCGCAATGGTCGGCATGTGCTCCTGCGCCAGCAGAAATGCATCGACCAGATCATCGGCAAACAGAATGTCGCGCACCTGCATGCCGTCGCCGTAGATCGTGATCGGCTCCTTCCTGATCGCCTTGATCAGGAAATGCGCGACCCAGCCCTGATCCTCGGTGCCGAACTGGTGCGGTCCGTAAATGCAGCTCATCCGGAACACGACCGTACGCAGGCCGAACGTGCGCGCGTAATCGATGACGTATTGATCCGCTGCGCCCTTCGAGCAGCCGTAAGGGCTGTGGAAATCCAGCGGCCGGCACTCGCTCACGCCGCGCGCGCGGACGCGTGCATCTGCCGGTTCATAGCGCGAGTTGCGCCGCACCAGAGCGATGTCGGAGAGACCGCCGTATACCTTGTTGGTCGAGGTGAAGACCAGCGGCGGTGGGTCCGGTTGCTGTGCGATCGCCTGCAGCACGTTGAGGGTACCGCCTGCGTTAACCTCGAAATCGTGGATCGGGTTCTCGAGGCTGGTCGTCACCGCGACCTGCGAGGCGAAGTGGAAGACCTGAGCCGCTTCGGCAATCGCCTGCTGCACGGCAGCGCGGTCGCGCACGTCCGCCACATGGACGCGCAGGCGTGCCGCGTCATGCTCGCTCAACAGCCAGCGGACATTCTGCTCCACACCGGCGCGCGAGAGATTGTCCAGCAGGACCACGCTGCGCCCCGCGCGCAGCAGCCGGTCGGCGAGGTTGGTGCCGATGAAACCGGCGCCTCCCGTAATCACGACCGGTCGCTCCTTGCGCCGGCTTCTTACGCGTGCAATGTCACTCGTGCGCGCTCGCATCCTCCACCCTCCACTAAACCGTGAGCCCGCGCAGCGCCAACTCCCGGCTCGCCTCCGAAACGCGATCGGCCGCCGTTTGTCCTTCCAGCCATTCGGCCAATTGCGCCAGCCCGGCCTCGAGTGTCACGCGCGGATGGTAGCCGAGCACGGCACGCGCCCGATCGATGCTCGCGAAGCAGTGTCGAATGTCACCGACCCGATACTGGCCCGTGATTTCCGGCTGGATGGCCGGCTTGCCGGCCGCGCGCGCTATACGGTCCGCGATTTCGCGAACCGTGTACGAGCGGCCGCTGCCAATGTTGAACACGTCGGCACTGGATGAGGAGTCGAGCGCGAGCATGCACGCCTGCACGACGTCGTGCACACTGACGAAATCGCGCCGCTGCAGACCGTCCTCGAAAATGAGCGGCGCATTGCCGTTCAGCAGGCGCGCGGCAAAAATCGCGAGCACGCCCGTGTAGGGATTGGAGAGCGCCTGACGTGGACCGTAGACATTGAAGAAGCGCAACGCGGTGGTCGGCAGCGAATACGCGCGGCCGACCATCAGACACATGCGTTCCTGGTCGTACTTGGAGAGCGCGTACACGGACGCGAGCGACGGCCGCTTGCGCTCGGGAGTCGGAATCGGCTGCAGCGGCTCGCCACGCGCACCGCGCACTTCCCAATCGCCGGCACGCAGCTGTTCGAGCGAGCGCTCCTGCCCTTCCTTCTCCTGACCCTCGGGCGTGCGGAACAGGCCCTCGCCGTAAATGCTCATGCTCGATGCAACGATCAGCCGCTGAATCGGCCGATCCACCAGCGCCTCGAGCAGGACCGCGGTGCCGAGATTGTTTACATCAGTGTATGCCTGAATCTGATACATGCTCTGCCCGACACCGACCAAGGCAGAGAAATGGTAGACCGCGTCAATGCCGTCGAGCGAGCGGCGCACCGCGTTCGGATCGCGCACATCGCCGATGATCAATTCGACGTCGGAATTCAGATGTTCCGGCCGCTCGCCGGATTCGCCGTGAACCTGTGGTGAAAGATTGTCGAGAACGCGGATATGGTGTCCCGCGCGCAGCAGCGCATCCGCCAAATGTGATCCGATGAACCCCGCGCCGCCTGTGATGAGGACCCTCATGCCCCGCCCTCCCCATGTAAACAGAACGGCGCGCCAGGCGGCGCGCCGTCGCCATGAAAACCCGCGCGGTGTACCGCGCAATGATCATGCCTTTGTACTTACCTTTGCCCCGGCGTTGGGCGCATGCTCTCGTTGTTATTGCGGCGCTGGTTGCGACACGCGCTTCTATGTTCGCATGGTCTCGCGCACGGCTCTCGGCAGATTGGTCTCCAGCCAGTCGGCCATGGCCTCTTCATCTCGCAGGATCTGCTCGCAGGTGCGCGCAATGTTCTCTTCACCGAGATCGCGGGCCGCGGTGATCAGCGCGTTATACGATGCGATCTCCAGGTTTTCAGATGCGTAATCCATCAGGAAATTCTTGACCAGCTCGTCCTGGAACGCGCCGGTCGCCACGCTTTGTACATTCCCGATCATCGAGCCGAGCAGGCTTTTCGCGGTCGACGGCCGCTCGCCGAGCTGCTCGAGACAGCCGCGTACCAGGTCCGCGTGGCGCCTGGTCTCTTCGGCGTGCTGCTGGTCGCGCGCGCGGATGTCGGGAATCGCTTGCGCGTCGCGCGCATGATTCTCCAGCACGGGTACCTGCGCCTGCTCCATGGCATGCGCATCATTGAGCCATGCGATCAGCACCTCTCGGTCGTGTGCCATGTGAAGCTCCTTTTTGGGGCGGGTGTGTGCGGCTGCGTGATGCGCGGGAGATGGTGCAAGTTTCGCGCTTGACGGGTTCGGATTTACTTCAGGGCGGCGGCGAGCAGTGCTTCCTTGTTCTTCTGGAAAGTCTCGAAGATTTCGCGTTCGGGCAGACCGGCCATGCGACCGAGAATGACGGCGGCGGGCAGCGCGTGGCCGGGTGCGTCCCAGCGCGCCATCTCGATCAGCGCCGGCCGCGCGCGCTCGCGCAGCAGCCGCAGCAGCTCGGGATCGCGCGCTGTGGTCAGCGCGGCGAGCGCGAAGGAAGCCTTGTTGCGGTCGGTCCACTCCACCGAATTCAGCATGTCGATGAAGGGTGCGAACGGCACGCGCAGGTCGGACTCCGGCTGGGACTGTGCGTAAACTGCCATTACGGCAAGCGCGCGCATCGCATGGTTCCGCACATTGACGTCCGGATCGCGAACGGCATCGGCCAGATCGGCGATGATGGCGCTCTTGGCGGGCGTGTATGCCAGGATTTGCGCGGCCAGTGCGCGCTGCTCGGCGGTGCCTGATCTGCGCAGCACCCGCCGCACCGAGTCGGGATACGCCGTTGCGAACGCGATCAGCACGTCCTGCTGCGCGCGCGCCGGCGGGTAGCTGGCAAGAGAGTGACCTCGCGAATCGTCCTCGCCCGCCTGACCGCGCCGCACGCCGTCCATGAGCGCATGCAGGTAGCGCGAACCGGCCGCCGTGATGTCGGCCGGCAGCCGATCGACGCCCGCCGGTGCGGCGCGAAAGCTCAGGCTCGGCGCATTCGTCTCCTGAATGCCGACGTAGAGAATGCTTCTTCCTGCCTCGCAGCAGACGACGCTCACGTCCGCAGCAACGACACCCGGCACCTGTCCCAGACGCTGCTCCATCTCACGCTCCGAGGCGATCACCGAATCACCGATCTGAACCCCGACGGCGGC
>JBQTJO010000340.1:0-6068 GCA_052387015.1 Gemmatimonadota bacterium | reverse complement strand
GCCAATCGGCAGACGCTCGACCGGCACACGGAGATTCTTGCGCGGCACTCGGAGACGCTCGACCGGCACACGGAGATTCTTGCGCGGCACTCGGAAACGCTCGACCGGCACACGGAGATTCTTGCGCACCATTCGGTGATTCTGGGCGATCTTTCGGCGCGGCTGGTTCGCCTCCGCGATCAGGTCGGCGAGCAGTTCGAGGTGTTCTACAGTCGAATTGAGGATCGTTTCGAAGCAATGGAACGGCGGATCGACCGAGGGGAGGCGCGTCTGCACAACCGCATTGATGCGCTCGCGATCGAAATGCGCGAGCGCTTCGCCAGCCTCAACTGAATCAGATTTCGCCGCTGACCACCACCTGATTGCCGCCCTTCGCCCGCGCCTCCGCCAGGCTGCCGTGGGCATCCGCAAGCAGCTCCTCGACGGCCCGCATCTCCGGCCGGTACGGACAGACGCTCGCGCTGACCAGGAGCGGGTGCGAGCCGACCGCGATCGTGCCCAGGTCCCGCTGCACGCGGCCGACAAATGTGCTTGCGCCGCGACTTTCGGCACCCCCGAGAATGGACAGGAAGACGCCGTCGTCGCCCAACCGCGCGGACACGTGCATACCGCGCGTGCGCCGGCGCAGGACCGCGCCGACACTGAGCAGCAGGCGATCGCGCGTCCGGCCGCCCTCCATTGCCGCCAGCCGGCGGAAATTGTCGATGCTGAACAGGACAATGGTCAGAGGGCGGCCGCGCTCGGCCGCGGCGAACTCGACGTTCAGCAGGTGGTCTGCCATGGCCCGCGAGACCAGGCGGGTCGCCGGATCGACCTGTGCGCTGGCGACACCTTCGCGGAAGCCGCGTTGCCTCGCGCGCTGGTACAGAAAGAGCAGGCCAGCCGCGATGGCGGCGAGACTGGCTGGAAAAATGAAGATCAGGCTGAATTCCATGCGCGCGCTCTTCAGCCAGCGGCGTGCCAGCGCGGAAGTTGTTGCCGCTCAACGAGAGAGTCGCTCAAGGATCGCAAACAGGTCCACGCGGGCGTAAAATTTTTCATGATGCAGAAGGATGCTCCAATCGTGGTTGTAGGAGCGGGCGCGGCCGGCATGGTGGCCGCGCTGTTCGCAGCGCGCCACGGTGGCAGCGTGCTGCTGCTGGAACGAACGAAGGACGGCGGTCGCAAGATCCTGATCAGCGGCGGCGGCCGCTGCAATGTGCTGCCTTCCCGCCTGGACGTTTCGCAATACTTCACCGCTTCGTCGGCGAACTCCCTCAGAAAAATGCTGCTGTCGTGGCCGCTGGCCGAGCAGCGCAGCTTTATCGAGAAGGACCTCGGCATCGCGTTGGCGCTCGAGCAAGAAACCGGCAAGCTGTTTCCCGTCTCGAACAAGGCGCGGGATGTGCGCGACGCGCTGCTCGAGGCCGCCAGGCGCGCCGGTGCGCGCGTCCGTCACAACACGTATGTGAAGGACCTCGCACCGGGTAACGGACACTGGCGTGTCAGGACCGAGGGTGGTGAGACTCTGGAGGCCGCGAAAGTCATCATCGCAACCGGTGGCTTGTCGGTGCCCGCGACCGGCAGTGACGGGACCGGATTGCGAGTAATCGAGAAGCTCGGACACACCATCCATCAGACGTATCCGGCGCTGACCCCACTGACGTGCGAGCCACCCAGGCATGCCGATCTGGCCGGTGTCTCACTCGAGGTCACGCTGTCGGCGCCACAAGCGAAGTACAGCACGCGCGGCGGCTTTCTGTTCACGCACCGCGGCTACAGCGGTCCGACCGTGCTCAACGTCTCCCATTTCGCCATCACGCAGCGCGCCAAGATAGAAGTGCAGTGGACCGAGCACGATGCCGCCGCATGGGACGCGCTGCTCAAATCGGCAAAGGGCGCTCTCGGCACCCTGCTGCGTCGCGAGCTGCCGGGGCGCCTTGCCGACGCGTTGCTGCGGGAGGCGGACGTGAATGCCGACGAGACGACCTCGCAATTGAAGAAAGATGCACGCGCGCGGCTGGTGAATGCGTTGACGCGCTACGAGCTGCCGTACACAGGCGACGAGGGGTACAGGAAAGCCGAGGTGACAGGTGGCGGTGTCGCGCTGGGCGCGGTGAGTCCGCGCACACTGGAGAGCCGCATCCAACCCGGACTCTATCTGTGCGGCGAAATCCTGGACGCGTTCGGCCCGATCGGCGGCTACAATTTTGCCTGGGCGTTTGCCACCGGCAGATCGGCCGGCATCGCCTCCGCGGGAAACTGATCGAGCCGATCGAGCCGTGCCTGCTACGCGCTCACCGCATGTACTTCCGCCAGCGCCGCGATCTCTTCTCTCATGCGCTCGACCAGTGCGATCTTCTCCTGGTACGGCAGGAACGCGCTCTCGAATCCCATGATCGCGACGTCGCACAGCTCATCCCAGGTGAAACCGAGATGCGTGTGCGCGCGCCAGAACTCCTCCGTCACCGTGGTCGCACTCATCAGCCGGTTGTCGGTGTTGAGCGTCACGACCAGCCCCTCGTCGTAGTAGAGGCGCACCGGATGCTCGGCAAAATCCGCAACCGCTCGCGTCTGCACGTTGGAGGTCAGACAGATCTCGAGCGGGATGCGGAAGTCGTTGACGTACTGCATCAGCTCGGGATCCTCGAACAGGCGCGTGCCGTGCCCGATGCGGTTCGCGCTGCACCAGTGCAGCGCCTGGTGAATCGACTCGGGGCCGTACGCTTCGCCGGCGTGAATGGTGGCGGCAATGTTGGCGTTCACGACGTGATAGAACGCGTCGCGGTGCTTCTTGGCCGGATTGTTCTCCTCCGCCCCCGCGAGATCGAACGCGACGACGCCACGATGGCGGTGCTCCACGGTCAGCTGCGCCAATTCCATGGATGTGTGCGGGCTCATATTGCGCAGCCCGCAGATGATCACGGCGGTTCTGATGCCGAAATCGCGTTCGGCCCGACGCAGCCCATGCAGCGGCGCCTCGACCGCCTGCGCCAGCGTGAGTCCGCCCTGGATGTTCAGCACGGGCGAGTAGCGCACTTCCATATAGCGCACGTTTTCGCGGGCTGCGTCCTCGGCCAGCTCGTACGCGATGCGCTCGAGCGCTTCGGCCGTCTGCATGACCGAGAGCGTCGTATCGAAACGCGCGAGGTAGTCGAGCAGATTGCGTGCGTCGCGCACGTGCATGTACTCGCGCAGCTCGCCTGCATCCCAGGTCGGCATGGTGATGCCGTACTCGCGCGCGAGCTCGATCATCGTTTCGGGACGGAGACTGCCGTCCAGATGGACGTGCAAGTCGGTTTTCGGAAGCTTCTCGAGCAAATCTCTCGTAACGCGCACTGTGGTCTCTAATTTGTCGGTTTAATGAGATAGCGGCGCTCGGCCAGGTTGACCTTTACCGGCTGAGGCAGGCTTTGCAGGTACTGGATCAAGGCATCGAGATCGGTCAGATCCATGTCCTCGCGCCGCGCCGCCTCGCCGAATGCCTCATAGCCGTCGCCGCGCCCGGCCAGGAAGTCGAGCACGCCCACCACGTAGGTCGCATCGTCGAGCACCGGCCCGCCGCTGTGGAGGGTCATGCGCTCCACGCGCTCGCCGGCCGGAGCGGATGGATCGTAGACCACACTCATGCCGCTCACATGCATGTCCGGCACACCGCGCGACAGGCCGCGTTCGACGACCGCGCGAATCTGCCGGCCCGTCATCCACAGCCGGACCATGCGGTTCTCGAACGGCTGCAGCGCGTACAGCGTGCCCCACGTGACCGGCCCCGCGGGAATCTCGTTGCTGCGAATGCCGCCGTTGTTGATGAACGAGAGCTGCGCGCCGGTCGCGGCGCGAAACGCATCCGCGATCAGATTGCCCAGCGGCCCCTCGCCGGTGGCGAATCTGCGCACCGTGTCTGCGAAAGTTGCGATCACGCGATTGACCTGCGGTCCGATCTCGCGCTGCGCGGCCGCGACCAGCGCGGTGATCGTTGAATCCGGCTGGATGCGATCGGCGAACGGTACCGGGAAATCGTGAATCCACACGCGCGTGCCCGCGCTGTCCTTGGCCAGATCCGCAACGCCGTAGCGCGTCGTGTACGACGCGGCCTCGATGATCGGAATCCCGTTCTCGACGTAACGAACCATGCGGTGGGTGTGACCGGCGACCATCAGGTCCGGCTTGTTGGTCGTCTCGCGTGCCCAGTCGATGATCTCGCCCTCGCACTTCCGGAATTCGCGATCGCAGTCCGCACCGGAATGCGCGACCACGATCACGAAATCCGCGCCCTGGTGGCGCAGCTCGGGCACCCAGTGGTCGATCGCGGCGCTGCCGCTCCGGAACTCGAGCCCGGCCACGTTGCTGGCCTTCGTGACGAGCGGCGTCTCCTCGGTCGCAAGGCCGATGATGCCGACTTTGATGCCATCGACCGTCACCATGCGTGCCGGCTTTGACCATGAGGGCCGCGTCTGTGTACCGGCATTGAAGATGTTGGCGGCCAGCCAGCCGAACTTCGCCTGCGCGATGCGGTCGCGCAGAACCGGCACGCCCCAGTCGAATTCGTGGTTGCCGAGCGCGGCGGCGGAGTAGCCGGTCGCGTTGAAGGTCGCGACCGTGCTGCGGCCCTTGGTCAGATTCGAGATGGGCGTACCCTGCATCACGTCGCCGCCGTCCAGGATGATGGTCGCGCCATCGAATCCGGCGGTTTCGGCCTTGAAGTACGCGGCAAGCGCCGCCATACCGCCGACGCGCCGGCCGCCGGACCAGGAGTACGTCTCGGGCAGCAGCCGGCCGTGCACGTCATTGGTGGCCAGCACGCGCAGCTTGCGCGCACCCGCGCTCGTAGTAGTCGAACGCGAGCGTAGCTCGGCGCGTTGCGCGGCGAGTATCGAATCGCGCGCCGCGGCCGGCACCAGCTCCCAGTTGCGCCGGAAAAAATCGGACGGCCGCAGCACGCCGCGCCGCCGGACCTCCTCGATCAGCAGCTCGCGAACGCCCTCCTGCCGGTCATAGACGACCGGCGCGCCGGCGATCATCGCGTAACCGCCGCCGCCGCTCTGCCGATAATTGTTGAGCGCGAGCGTGAACTGCTGATCGTCGCGCACCGGCTGGCCCTTGTAGGTCAGCTTGACAATCCGCTGCCCTTCGGAGCGCGACGCATCGACCGTGTACTCGACGCCGGTGATGATGTCGAGGTTGTAGCCCGGAATGCCGGCGCCGGGCGTGTAATATTCGGCCGATTTCTCGAGATACTGCCGCAGCTGACCTCCGTCGATGCGAATCGCCTTGAGCGTGTTGTCGTACACGTACAGGCCGGCGAGATCCGCGATCGTGACGGGGCCTTCGGGAATGACCGCGCTGATGTCGAATGCTGCTGCCGCGGACAGATCGGCGCCCGAGGCCTTGCGCTGCACATCGTTGATGAAATCGATGATGGGCGTGTCCCTCACGCGCGCTTCGCGCGCCTCCATGCGCGCGGTGGAGCGGCCCGCCACCGACTTCACGTGGGCGACCGTGCGCTCGTGCTCCCAGCGCAGCGAGTCGAGGAACGCGGTGTCCGCACGCGCGGGATCGGGCTTCAGCACACTGCCGCGCTTGTCGATCACGATCCAGTCGCCCGGCGCGCGCCGCTCCAGCTTCAGCTTTACCGTTGCGAGACTCTGTGCCCAGTTCTTCGCCTGCGTGAGCAGCACGCCGTTGATGCTGGTGTCGGCGACCTCGCGATGCGTGTGGCCCATGAAAATGACATCGATCCCGGGCACCTGCTGCGCGAGGCGGGCGGACGCGTTTTCGGGCGGCAGCCCGCTCGTCGTGTCGTAGCTGGTGCCGGCCAGCCCGCCGTGTGACAGCACGACCACCACGTCGGCGCCCCGCGCCTTCAGCTCGCGGATCACCGGATGCAGGGATTGCACGACGTCGCGAAAATCCAGCACACCCTGTACGTGAGCCCGGTCCCACACCTCCACACCCGGCGGCGTGTTGCCGGTCACGCCGATCAGAATCGTGTCGCCGTTCTCGACCACGTGCGGGATGAGCGTGTACGACCGGTACGCGTGCTCCTGCGAGCCGTCCTTGAAGACATTCGCGGTGACGAACGGAAAGCG
>JBQTJO010000339.1:0-9376 GCA_052387015.1 Gemmatimonadota bacterium | reverse complement strand
TTGCGAACGACAGGCTGCCGCTGCTGCTCGGCACGCGCGACATGCCGTTCCCGCGCCTGACGGCGCTGTCCTACTGGACATACGTGCTGGGCGGATTGTTCCTCTACTCGAGCTTCCTGTTCGGCGTCGCGCCCGACGGTGGCTGGTTCGCTTACGTTCCGCTCAACAACGTCGAGTTCTCGCCGGCCATCAACATGGATTACTGGGATATCGGTCTGAGCGTCGCCGAGATTGCAGCTATGGGAGCGGCCGCCGAGCTGATCGTGGCGATTCTGCGGATGCGCGCGCCGGGCATGACGCTGTCGCGCATGCCGCTCTTCGTCTGGTCGATGCTGGTGACCGCGATCATGATCATCTTCGCGTTCACGCCGCTGATCGTCGGCACCGCCATGCTCGAGCTGGACCGCAAAGGGCTCACCGCGTTCTTCAAACCCCAGGCAGGGGGCGAGCCGCTACTGTGGCAGCATCTCTTCTGGGTGTTCGGCCATCCGGAAGTCTACATCATGTTCATTCCGGCAGTCGGCATTGTTTCGCAGGTGGTTCAGACGTTCAGCCGCAGGCCCATAGTCGGATATCCGTTCATGGTGGCCGCCATCCTGAGCACCGGGTTTCTCAGCTTCGGGTTGTGGGTGCACCACATGTTCGCGGCAGGCGTCTCGGCCGCGGCGACCTCGTTCTTTACTGCCACCAGTATGGTGATCGCAATTCCGGCAGGCGTGCAGGTGTTCGCCTGGATCGCCACGATCTGGCTCGGCAGGCCGGTTTGGCGCACGGCCATGCTGTTCGTGATCGGATTCCTGATCATCTTTACGCTGGGCGGCGTCACCGGCGTAATGCTCGCAGCCGTGCCGTTCAACCAGCAGACGCACGACACGTTCTTCGTGGTCGCGCATTTCCACTACGTGCTGATCGGCGGCGTCGTGTTCCCGCTCTTTGCCGCAATGTACTACTGGATTCCGAAGATAACTGGCAGGCTGTTGGATGAGCGACTCGGCCGCTGGAATTTCTGGCTGATGTTCGTCTTCTTCAATGTCGCGTTTTTCCCGATGCACATCTCGGGTCTCCTGGGCATGCCCCGCCGCGTCTACACCTATCCCGCCGGGCTCGGGTGGGACACCTACAATCTGATCTCGACGATCGGTGCGTTCGGTTTCGCCGCGGCGGCACTGCTGTTCGTCATCAACTTTCTATACAGCCGCAAACACGGCCGGCCGGCCGGTAACGATCCCTGGAACGGCGACACGTTGGAGTGGTCGCAGACTTCGCCGCCGGCTCAGGCGCAGTTTCAGATGCTGCCCTCCGTCTACACCCGACATCCACTTTGGCAGCAGCCGGACCTCGAATACCCGGAAGCGGGCGTTGCACGCACGCTTCACGCGGAGTTCGACTACAAGCCGCTCGACTGGCGCGGCGCCGCAGTGGTATCGGTGAAGGACGGCACGCCCAAGGCGATCGTGCACGTGCCCGGCCCTACGTTGTGGCCTTTCGTCATGGCTGTCGCGTTCGTGTTCGTGTTCGCGGCCGCGCTGCTGGACAGCATGACGTCCCTGGCGATCGGGGGCATCCTGACCCTCGTCGCGCTGGTCGGCTGGTTCCTGCCGCAGGACACCGAGCGGCGCGCGCTCGCCCAGACCGTGCACACTAGTCAGCGTGGAGGCCTGCCGCTCGCGATTGCAGGGCCGGAGTCGAACGGATTCTGGGGCACGCTCGTGCTGATTTCGGTGCTGGCTACCGCGCTGCTGACGCTGCTCAGCAGCTATTTCTAACTCGGCGATCCGTCCGTGCCGGAGTATCCGCCCCGCCCGCCCGAAGCGTGGCTCGAGCCGGTGCTGATCGCCCTTGCGGTGCTCGCGATTGCGGCATTGTATGTCCTGCTCATCAGACGAATGCGTAAAGAGCGGTTCCAGTGGTCCTCGCTCATCCTGGGGCTCTCCCTGCTTCTGAGTCTTGCGACCTGCTGGCTCCTGAGCCGCGCGTTCGCGGGGACCGGCGTCGACGTGGCCGGGACGGCCTACGGATCGGCCGTCGTATCGCTGCTCGGCTTTCAGGCTCTGGTCATGATCCTGTTGTTTGCCATGACACTGACCGCACTGCTATGGGCTCTGATCCGGCCGGGCGATGTGCGCGGCTTCGCGGTCGCATACAACACGAGCGCGGTCGCCTACTTCGCCGCATTCAGCGCGGCGGTCGTGCTGTTCACCGTGTTTGCAACGCCGCGGCTATGGTGATCCCGTGAGATTGCGGCTGACACCGATCCTGAAGCGCGAGGGCGCCGAGCTGGTGATCACCTTCCTGGCGGCACCGCTCTCCTGGACGCTGCACCTCCTGATCAGCTATGCGCTGGTCGGCGCCGGCTGTGCGACGGGATGGGGAGGCACACGCATCACGCTCGCCGTTCTGACGATCTTCTTCGCGCTGACCTCAATGCTGTCCGCTTACGGCGTGCTGCGCGAATGGCCGCGCCCGATCCACGTGTTCAAATGGGTAGGCAAGACTGAGGAGGAAAGTCCGGTCACCAATTTTCTGCTCGGACTGGGATTGATCGTGACCGGATTCTTCACGCTGGCGATCGTGCTGGGCGGCATCGGCGCGTTGCTGCTGCCGCTGTGCGAGGCCGCGCATCATGGGTGAGCGCGCGCTGGCTGTCGCCTTGACCGTCGTCGCACTCGCCGCCGCCTGCCAGCAGCCGCAAGCAGCGCCTGCGCAGCGCGTGATCGGCGCGGATGCGGCGCGCGGGCGGCAGCTGATAGGAAAATACGGCTGCGGTGCATGCCATACGGTTCCCGGTGTGCGCGGCGCGGACGGTCTCGTCGGGCCGCCGCTGGTCGACTTCGCGCAGCGCGGCTACATCGCCGGGCGGCTGCCCAACACGCCGGAACATCTGGTGCGCTGGATCGTCAATCCGCAGAGTGTCGACTCCCTGACGGCCATGCCCGCGCTCGGCGTGACGGTGCCGGATGCTCGCGACATCGCGGCTTATCTCTACACGCTCGAGCGCGGTGGACTCGGGCCACCTCATCTGCTCCCGGAGTCATGGCTCGACTGATCTCAGTCGTTCAGCGGACCGCACGATACAATTGTCCCCAGGTCGGTCGGCGAGCGGTGCACGTTTACGGAATACGTGCGATCCTCATTGAGGCCGACATCGATATTGGCGGACGCCGAAGCCGTGCCGTTGGACCCGATCTGTAGCACCGGGTATGCGTTGGGGTCGCCGACGATCGCACCATTCTCGCCGCAGGAGCCAAAATGTACGTGCCACGGATGCCGGCTTCCTTCATTCGCACCCCAGATCGTGATCGAGGTACCGGCGTTGGTGAGCGCGCTGCGCAAAACGACGCTGCCGCTGATTCCCGAATTGTTGCGAGGCTCGAGGTTGCCCCTCCAGTCGCCGATGAAGTCGGGAGCCGGATCGATGTCAATGTCGCCGTCTTCGCGCTGGGCCGTGCAGCCGACCAGCACGACCACCGCGATCAGTAAATGTGCCTTCATGTTTCACCCTCCTGGGTTTGCCGTGTGCCGGAGACCCGCCGCATAGAGCGCGCCAATCAGAGTTGCGCGAGTAAAGCCAACCACTTGCGCAGCTCGCCGAAAATCAGGAATTCGTCGTGCACGCGGCGCTGCGCATTCTGCCCCCACTCGTCCAGGAGCGCCGGATCGGCAAGCATGTCGTGCAGCACGCCCGCGATCGCCTCCGAATCTTCAGGATCCTGGATCAGGCGTCCCTCGGCACCGTCCCGGATCTGCAGTCGAACGCCACTGGCCTGGGCGCTGCCGAGCATGGCGTTCCGCTTCCACATCGCTTCGGCTACCGTGAGCCCGAAACCTTCCCGCAGCGAGTTCTGCACGACGACGTCCGACGACCGCTGAAGCGCGTTGACCATCAGCGCGTTCTCCTTCCGGGATTCCATCGGCAACGCGAGGATGATCACATCGCCGCGCAGCTCGGGGTCGAGCCCGAGGTACTGGCCGGCGAGAGCGTTGAGGACTTCGAGCGCCTCCGGATCGTCCTGAATGCCCTCCGGATCCGGGCCGGCGAGCACGAGACGCGCGTGCTCGATGCTGCGCCGATGGCGCTCAGCGCGCGTGCCGCGCCGCCCGCGCGAGCGCTTGAGGTCCGCGAATGCTTCCAGCAGTGGACCGAAGCCCTTGAGCCGGTCCCAACGCGACACCTGCGTGATGATCGGGCGCGTCGGCAGGCCGATGTCGTCCGGACCGGTCGCCTCGCTGAAGGTGCCAGCGGGCTGAAGCCGGCGCGCGCGCTGCGGAAACGGCGGCGCCAGTAGCGGCCAGTGCGGTCTCACCAGCCCACTGTCGCAGAGAATGCCGATCAATTTGTGCAGGGACAGGTCACGATTCTTGTGACTCAGCGGATCGATGCTCGGGTGGATGACCGTCAAGCGGTCGCGCGCATACGCGGGCGCGTAGTCGGCCAGTGAGAACACGATTCGGTCATACTCTTCGATGTAGGGCTTCAGGAATTCCCACGCGGCGCGTGCATGCGGCGACTCCTTGTCCAAGCCGATATGGCAGCGCCACACCAACCGAACGTCCACGGCTCGCCGGACCAGAACACCGGTCGCCAGCGGCTGTGGATCGTGCACGATCACGATGTCGCCGGAGCGCACCATGTTCGTAATGGCCTCGGCGTTCCGACGGCTGACGCTTTCATACATGGCGCCCTGATCGGCAGTCGGTGCGTCGGCCGGCGTGCCGTGAATCATGTTGTGCAGCTGTTTGGTGAAGCTGAAGAACTCGGTTCCCTCCGCATTCATGACCAGCCAGCGGGCGTCGAGACCCAGATCACGAAACAGGGCGATCTGCGTCGGCAGCAGCTCCGCGACACCCCCACCGCGGCCGGTCGCATTCAACAGCCAGATGGTTCGGCCGCGCAGCCGCGGAACCAGCTTAGCCGCATCGGCGCGCAGCTGCTCCACTGCGGCGGCGAGATGCGCGACGGCCGCATAGTCAGCCAGCGGTACATGAAGTCCGGGCTCCTGGATAAAAGCCATGCGCGCGCTGCTTAGCGAAAACTCTGCCATAGCCGGTTACGGCACCCGGTTTGCCGGGAAAGGACGGTATGAAGAATCGCTTCCGAAACCGCTCGGATGCCGGGCGCCGGCTGGGCGCCGCCCTCGCGAAATATGCGACCCGCGATGATGTCATCGTGCTCGGCTTGCCGCGCGGCGGCGTGCCGGTCGCTTTCGAGGTGGCGAACGCGATTGGAGCGCCACTCGATGTGTTCGTGGTCCGCAAGCTCGGCCTGCCCGGCCACGAGGAATTGGCGATGGGCGCGATTGCCAGTGGCGGCGTTCGGCTCCTGAATGAGGAAGTGGTCGGCATGTACCACGTTTCCGATAGGGATCTGGAACGCGTCACGCGCCAGGAGCAGCAGGAGCTGGAGCGACGCGAAAAGCAGTATCGCGGCGAGCAGCCGTTTCCGGGTCTCGAGGGAAAAACGGTCGTGATCGTCGATGACGGACTCGCGACCGGCTCCACGATGCGCGCCGCGGTCGAAGCGCTTCGCAAGCGAGGCGCGGCGCGCATCGTCGTGGCCGTGCCGGTAGCGGCGCCGGAAACCTGCGAAGCGCTGGCCACGGTCGCGGATGAGATCGTCTGCGCCGAAACACCCGAGCCGTTCTACGCGGTCGGCCTTTGGTACGAGGATTTCTCGCAAACGTCCGATGAAGAAGTACACGACATCCTGGAGCGCCGGCGGGCGGCGTGAAACCGCCCCGCAGCGCCAGGTCCGAATCCCGGCAGACGATGTTCTGCTCGACGGCGATCTGACCGTCCCGACCAACGCGACCGGCATCGTGCTGTTCGCGCATGGCAGCGGATCGAGCCGCAAGAGCTCGCGCAATCGATTCGTGGCCGGCGTGCTGCAGCAGGCCGGGCTTGCCACTCTGCTGATGGATCTGCTCACGCGCGATGAGGAAGCCGTGGACGCCTATACCGGGCAGCTGCGCTTCGACATTCCTTTTCTCGCGGACCGACTGCTCGCCGCGAATCACTGGCTGAAGCAGGAGCACGAGACGCGCAGCTTGCCGGTGGGCTGTTTCGGCGCCAGCACCGGCGGCGGCGCGGCTCTGGTTGCGGCCGCGCGTGAGCCGCAAAATGTGGCCGCCGTCGTCTCGCGCGGCGGCCGGCCCGACCTCGCGGCTGATGCCTTGCCGGCTGTCAGTGCGCCCACACTACTCATCGTGGGTGGCGATGATGTCCTCGTGATCGGCATGAACGAGGAAGCGATGGCGCGCATGCGCGCGCAGGTCGAGTTGAAGATCGTTCCTGGCGCTTCGCATCTGTTCGAGGAGCCCGGCACACTCGAGCAGGTCGCACAGCTGGCGCGTGACTGGTTCGTTCGGCATCTGACCGAGTAGTTCAGCCGCGCGCCCACCTGCATCCAGCCGTTGATCGCAGTACATTGCGTCCCATGAACATTCGGAGTGTGTCATGACCGTTCGCGAGCCGGAGCGCGACCGCATACCGGTCGCTCCGTCTCTCGACGATGTGCTCGAATCCATCCGCGCGCCGGTCACCGAAGAAAGCATCAGTACACGCGTCATCTCGATCGCCGGCATCGCAATTCTCATCGGCCTGGCCGCCGGCGGCATCGCGATTCTGCTGACCGGGCTGATCGCCCTGATCACCAATATCTTCTTCTACGGGCGTTTGAGCGTCGTGATGGTGCCTCCTGCCGGCGGTCACGAAGGCATCTGGCTGCTCATCATCCCGAGTCTCGGCGGTCTGATCATCGGCCTGCTTGCGCGCTTCGGCTCGGTTGCCATCCGCGGACACGGCATTCCCGAAGTGATGGAAAACGTCCTTCAGGAGGGCAGCCGGATTCCAGCGCGCATGCTGTTCCTCAAGCCACTTTCGGCGGCAGTCGCAATCGGCACCGGTGGCCCGTTCGGCGCGGAAGGTCCGATCATCGCGACCGGCGGCGCGCTCGGCTCGTTGGTCGGGCAGTGGCTTCGCATCACGGCCGATGAACGCAAGACGCTGCTGGCGGCGGGCGCCGCCGCCGGCATGGCGGCAACGTTCGGCAGTCCGGTCAGCGCGGTGCTGCTCGCGGTCGAGCTCCTCCTGTTCGAGTATCGCGCACGCTCGGTCGTACCGGTTGCGCTCGCCGCGAGCGCTGCGACCGGCGTGCGCATCGCCGTCCTCGGCTCCGCACCGGCGTTTGCGGTGCCCACGCTGACCCAGCCGAGCGGCGAAGCTCTGGTCGCGTATACGCTGCTGGGAGCCGTGATCGGAGCGAGCGCGGTCGCGATCTCGCGCGTGTTGTACGGCATCGAGGATTTGTTCGAGCGCACGCCGGTTCATTGGATGTGGTGGCCGGCACTCGGCGCAATTGCGGTCGGCGTCATCGGCCTGCTCGAGCCGCGCACACTCGGAATCGGCTACGAATACATCGAGCAGATTGCCGCCGGTCAGATCGTTGGCCTGGCGCTTCTCGTCTTTGTAATTCTGAAATTCCTGTCCTGGTCGATCTATCTCGGAAGCGGCACTTCGGGCGGAACCCTCGCACCGCTGTTCATGATCGGCGGCGGACTGGGCGCATTTCTCGGGGGCCTCGCAATTCGTTTCACACCCGCGCTCGGCGTGAACGTCACCGCCTCCGCGATCGTCGGCATGGCCGCAATGTTTGCCGGCGCGTCGCACGCCTTGCTCGCGTCCGTCGTCTTTGCCTTCGAGACCACGCGTCAGCCGATGGGGCTCCTGCCTCTGCTGGCCGGCTGCAGCGCCGCATATCTGACATCATTGCTGCTGGCGCCGCATTCGATCATGACCGAAAAGCTCGCACGGCGCGGCCGGCTGGTTCGTACCGAGTACACGCTGGATTATCTCTCGCAGGTGATGGTCGGCGAGGTCGGCGTCAAGACGGTCACGTCACTGCGTGGCGCGGACACGATCGCGCAAGTGCGCGCATGGCTCGCTTCACGGGCGGCCGGCACTTCGCACCAGGGCTTTCCGGTTCTCAACCGGCAGGACGCCATTATCGGCGTGGTCACGCGGCGCGACATCACGGACTCGAAGCACGAGCCGCAAACGCGGCTCGAGGATGTGATACGGCGCGCGCCAGCCGTGGTGTTCGCGGGCAGCACACTGCGCGAAGCCGCGGATCACATGGTGCGCGAAGGCGTGGGCAGGCTGCCGGTCGTTTCCCGTGAGGATCCGAGACGCGTGATCGGCATCATCTCACGAAGCGATCTGCTGGCTGCGCATCACGACAGACTGGCCGCGGCATCGGAGCTGGAGGATGGCTTTGCGTCACGCATGCGCAGACGTTAACGGAGATTCGGGCTGGAGCTCGTTGCGCGGGATCTTACGAGGAAGAGGATCGAAGTTTTCATGTGGGGCGGGGCTGCTCGGCCGGGAAGCTGGGACAGGAGCGCGGAAGTGATTCGCAAATCGTCGCAGAGTCGGCGGCAGCGCGCACACTTTCCGAGATGCGCCTCGATCCCGAGCAGCTCGCCCGGGGGGATCGCCGAATCCACGTAATCGCTCAGCTTAGCCGATAGTGCGGCGCACGCCAGGTTGTCAGGTTTCATTTGCATCCAAATAAATCCGGAGTTTGTTACGTATCGCCATGCGTCCGCGATGCAGCAGAACGCGCTGATTCGCGCCGGTAATATTCAGCAGCTCGCAGACTTCTTCGGCGGACCAGCCCTCGATGTCCCGCAGCGTGACCACCTCGCGCTGGGCGAGCGGCAGCTCGCGGACCGCTGCTTCAATGCCCACCTGCAGCTCGCGCGAAACGATCCAATCGTCCGGATTCTGGCGCGGTCCCCAATGCTCGGCGGGTATTGCCTGCGCCACCGTGCGCGCCGTGCCGTTACGGACCGCAGCGGTACTGACCAGCCCGCTCTCTTCCGGCAGATCGACATAGCGCGCCTCGCGCAGCGCCTTCCGGCGCGCGAGGTTCAGGAGGATGCGGTAAACCCAGGTCTTGAAGCTCGAGCGGCGCTGAAATCGGTCGATGCCGTTTACCACCGCGATCCAGGTTTCCTGGATGATGTCGTCCGCCAGGTCCTGATCGTGGACGTGCGAGAGCGCCAGACGCCGCATGCCGCCGTAGTACTCGTCGATGAGGCTTGCGTATACCGCCTCGTCGCCGCGCAGAACGGCAGCGACCAGGCGGTCTTCGGCACTCGCGTGCGGGACCGCGGCGACTGCATTAGACATAGGTTGCGAGAATCGGATCATACTCCAGAAATTCACGAATCGTCGTCACGTTTATAATCTCGAACCGCCGCTCCCGTTCCGGCGTGTGTACGGTCACGACGTCCCCGGCCTCACGACCGAGCAGCGCCTGACCTATCGGCGACGCGAGTGATACCTGGCCAGCATCGATGTCGACCAGTGAGCCGAC
>JBQTJO010000338.1:0-1765 GCA_052387015.1 Gemmatimonadota bacterium | reverse complement strand
TCTGCGTTTCGCTCAGCGCGTGGGGCGAAACCGGGCCGTGGCGCAAGCGGCGCGGATTCGACAGCATCGTGCAGACCGTCAGCGGCATGGCGCTCGAGGCGGGACCGGGCGAGAAGCCGCGCACCATGCCGGTGTCTGCGATCGATTACGTGAGCGGCTATCTGATGGCGTTTGGCGCGATGGTGGTGCTCGCGCGGCGCGCGCGCGAAGGCGGCAGTTGGCTGGTGCGTGCGTCGCTTGCGCGCGCGGGACGCTGGATCGTCGACCTCGGACTGCAGGATCCGGCCGCGATTGCCGGACTGGCGCCCGAGCTCGCGCAGGAAGAGATCGACCGGCTCACGACCGAGATCGATGCGCCGTCCGGCCGCATCCGGCATTTGAAACCAGTGCTCGCGATGGCGGAGACGCCGCCGCACTGGACGCGCCCGCCCGTCCCCGGGGGCTACCACCGGGCCGAATGGCCGGATCGATAGGGTTTGCTACGGCAGAGGCTGCGAGTGCGTCAGCTGGATCGCGCCGCGAACGACTCGATAGATCAGCCAGAGCCACGTCACCAGGAAGCCGAGGCCGCCGAGCGCCGCGGCGCCGATCACCGCAATCACGTTGCTCCACGCGAACACGAGCTCGAATTCGCCCGACGAGCTCGCGCTGCGCCATACCGAATGCACGACCGGCCACGCGCTCCACAGCAGCACGGTCAGGCTCAGCAGAACCCACAGCAGGCCGTACCAGAACGTCCGGATCAGCCAGTCGTGATGGGTGTCGACAGTGCCGCCGCGCGCGTCGCCGCGCTTGACATAGTTGATGATGAGGCCGATCACGGCGGGCCACATCATCGCGGTCAGGTACCCGGCGCCGTGCAGGATGTAGGCGATCCACGCAGCGTCCTTGCCGAGCGCGGGATCGCTCGCTGCTGCGCTGACCGGTTGCGTCGTTTCCATGGCGCGGCCGGGTGATCTTGCCGGCTAGCCGCTGCGTGAGGTCGGCGGAGTATTTTTCTCCGCGAGCCGCTTCAGCAGGCCCTCGACGCCGGATTGACGCATCACCTGCTCGAACTCTCCGCGATACGTCAGCACGAGGCTCATGCCCTCGACGGTGATGTCGTAGATCTTCCAGCCTTCAGGCGTCTTGCGCATCGCGTAGTCGACCGAAACCGGAGGCTGGCCGGGACGGATGTACTGGTTGCGCACCGCCGTCTCCGTCGCTCCGGCGGGCGTGTTGACCGGCTGCACGCGCATCGTCTGGCCGCGATAGACGTCGATCGCGTTGGAGTAGATCCGCACCAGCATCGCGCGGAATTCGTCGACGAGCTTCTTTTGCTGCTCGGGTGTCGCGCTCGACCACGCGCGGCCCACCGCAAGCTTCGTCGCCTCGGCGAAATCGATGTGCGGCATGACCTTCTGCTCGGCGAGCGCGAGCGCTTTCTGGCGATCGCCGGCCTGCAGCGCCTTGTCGCTCTTGATCGCCGCGAGCACGTCCTCGGTGACTCTTTTCACCAGGTCCTCGGGCTTCAATTCCTGCGCGAAAGCGCTCGTGAAAGCGAGCGCAAGAATGAATCCTGAAATGCGTGCGAGGTTCATGTGGCCTCCTTGAAGGATCCGAGTAACGATTCTGCCCCGGATTCGTTGACTGCTAAGCCCCTGCATATGCACTGTATTCGTGCATCGGGCCGGCCGGAAGTTCCCGCCCAATTGTAAGTTCGCATACCATCCTGCGACCAAGCGCCCAGCGAAAGGAACCGCCATGCTCAAGGGAAAGACAGCGC
>JBQTJO010000337.1:0-13331 GCA_052387015.1 Gemmatimonadota bacterium | reverse complement strand
CTCGGAATCGTCGAGCGTGATCACGACGCCTTCGCTGGTGCGCTTGAGTGCCATGTGATGGCCGCCCTGTGCGATGTAGACGCAACCCGAACGAACCAGATCGCCCGGCTCGGCTTCCTTGACGGGCACCGCGCTCAACGACGCGAGCCGGTCACTGAAGGCTCTCGTGAAAGTCGGCGGCATATGTTGCACGATCAGGATCGCCGCCGGCAGCCCGGCCGGCAGTCTGGGCACGATGTCCGTGAGCGCGCGCGGCCCGCCGGTCGATGCCGCGATGGCGACCGCGCAGCGCGCGCGCTCCTGCTGCGGCCCGATGTTGACCGCGGGCCCACTGCCGCCATCCACACGGCGCCGCATCTTCAGATTGGAGATGCTGGCCGCGAGTGCGGCACGCAGCGCATCCATCAAGCGATCGCCCAGGATGTCGACATCGCGCGCCTCGTCACCTGCCGGCTTGGCCACGATCTCGAGCGCGCCAAAATCGAGCGCCTGCAGCGCCGGCTCGGTCATGTCCTTGACGTGCGACGAGACGACGATCACCGGACGCGGCGCCTCGCTCATGATGTAACCGAGCGTATCGAGACCGCCGAGATCGGGCATCTGCAGATCGAGCGTCACCACATCGGGATTCAGCTCGTGCAGCAGCCGGATCGCCTCGTACCCCGTGCGCGCCTCGCCGACCACCCGGAAATCCATCGACGAATTGATGATCTCCGAGAGCAGGCTGCGCATCAGGTCGCTGTCATCGGCGACCAGCACGCGCGCCTTGCGCAGTCCGGATTCAGAGAAGGACATCGTCGCGTCTCACCGCACGAATCAGGACGCTGCCGTCCGTTGCGTCGAAGAAGACCGACCGCCCCCACGACCCACCCACATCCTCGCCGCGCAGCGGCAGATACGCCTTGCTGAGCGCGGCTTTGACGGCCGCGATGTTGCGCTCGCCGAGCCGCACGCCTTCATCCGGCAGCACGTCCTTGAACATCGCCGCGCCGCCCACGATGCGCGCGTACATGCCGCGCTTGCGCGCGCCGGCCTCGAGCATCGCGGCCACCAGAAAGGGCACCGCGGTCGGCGCGAAACGGCCCGGTGACGGGTGGCCCGTCTGCGTCGTGTCCGGCAGCATGACATGAGCGAGACCCCCGACCTTTTTGCCCGGGTCGTACAGAATCAGCGCGACACACGAGCCGAGGCCGATGGTGAACAGCACACCGTGCTGGGCGACCACGCCGATCTCACCGATCTTCACGTGCTGACGCTGCGCGCTCATACCTTCATGAAGATGCGCTCGCGTGACACCACCGGCTTGAACAGCGTAGCGGGCCGGCCGAAGAGCGACTCGACTTTGCCGAGCACGAGGTAGCCGCCCGGAGCGAGCGCCTCGTGGAACTTGGCGAACAGCAGCTCCTGGATCTCGCGCTCGAAGTAGATGATGACGTTACGGCACATGATGAGCTGGTGGCCGCCCTCGAATTCTTCCTTGATCAGATCCTTCTCCTTGAATCTGACCATGCCACGAATCTCCTTCTTCAATTCGTTCAGCTCGGGCTCGACAAACCAGTGGCGGCGTACTTCAGCGTCGATGTCGGTAAAGGCGAAGGGACCATAGCGCGCGAGCTGGGCCTGCTTGAGACTATCCACATCGATATCGCTGCCGACCACGTTGAATTTCAGCAGATCGCGCTCGCGGCCCGCGCGCAGCGCGTATTCCTTCAGCACCATGGCGATCGTGTACGGCTCCTCCCCTGCCGCGCAGCCCGCGCTCCACAGTCTGAGCGGACGCGCGCGCATATCGAAGAGCTTCGGCACGACATTCTGTTCCAGCGCGGTCCATAGCTCACGGTTGCGGTAGAACTTGCTGACGTTGATGGTCACCGCATCGAGCAGCTTGTGCCGCTCGGATTCATCACGGGTGAGCAGATCCCCGTATGCGCCGTAGCTGTGGACGCCGCGCGCGCGCATGCGCACCGCGATGCGGCGGCGCAGGCAGTGCTCCTTGTAGCCGTCGCTGTAGAACCCGATGTCGCGCTTGATTTGCTCCTTGAGCGCCTGGAGCTCCTGCGCGTCGCGCGGACTCAGCTCGCCGTGCGCGAGCGGCAGCGAGTACGGCGGCCGCGGCTCGGTCACGCGTCGACGCTCGCCACGATATCGAGATTGTTGCGCACGACCTGATTGGCGGGATTCAGCTCGAGCGCGCGCTGCCAGAGCCGCACGGCTTCCTCGCGCTCCTTCTGCTTGTACTGGATGTTCGCGAGCTTGGCGTAGACGTCGTCGCCGAAATTCGGATCGATGGAAATCGCGCGCCGGTAGTGCTCGGTGGCTTCCTCGTGCGCGGAGCGGCGGTACGCGACGTCGCCCAGATTCTTGTGGGCGTGCACGAGCGTCGGGTCTTCATCCACCACCTGGCGGTAGTAGCGCTCCGACAGCGAGAACTCGCCGCGCCGCTCGGCGATCGCGCCGGCCAGCAGCAGCAGCGGTCCAGCCGCGCCATGCACGCCCAGGCCTTCGGTAATGGTCGCGTCCGCGCCGGCGAGGTCGCCACGAATCGCGCTCGCCAGAGCCGAGTAGTAGAAGAAGATGGCCGGCGGCTGCTCGGAGATGACCAGCTTCTGGCGGTATTCCCTGAAGCTCGCGATCGCGTCATCGAGATCGCCCGCTTCCAGGAACGCGACGCCGCGCGCGAGCGCGACCGCCGACGTGCCGGGCCGCACCTGATCGGCCTCGTTCAGGACCAGCAGCGCGTCATTGGGCCGCCCCAGTCGGCGCAATGCGTACGCGAGATTGATGAAAGCGCCGAAATGCGCGCCGGTCTCCTCGAGCAGGCTCTTGAGCTGACGGACGGCATCGCGATAGCGCTCGGCGCGCAGGGACACGAGTGCGAGATGGAAGCGCGCCTTGAGATTGCCGGCGTCCAGCTCGACGACGCGCTGGAACTCGCGCGCCGCATCGTCGAGCATACCCGCGCGGTAGAAGGCGACGCCCAGATTCTGGCGCTCCAGAATCTCCGCCTCGCGGCTACGCGTCGCGTCCGTCTCGGCGGCCTTCTTTTCGACGCGATGCGCGAAGCCGGCCTGAATGAAGCCGTACAGCGTGCGCCCTACATCGAACTCATCGATGCCGATTTCATCCGCGACTTCCGCGACCGAGCGCGTGCCATCGAAGAGCCGCGCGATGGTTTCCTGCCCGGAATTGAGCTTGACCTCCGAGCCCAGCAGCCGGTCGATCTCGATTTCGAAGATCAAGTCGAGCGACGGGATCTTCTTCTCGATCAGGCTCCACTCGTCCACTCGCCGGGCGGCTTCGAGCAGCAGGCTGTCCGGACTGATGGAGACGACAATGTCGGCCTCCGGCAGCTCGTCGGCCTCGAAGAAAAAGTTGCCACGTGCCCAGGTGAACAGGTGATAGATCGCCTCTTCGATCTGGATGCGGATATAGAGCTGGAGGTCCTTCTGCGAGATGAACTCGCGTGAGATCAGAACCTCGCCCAGCCGCTTGTCGGGCTCCTCGCTCTGCAGCTCGAGCGCGGCGGTCAGCTGGTCCTGCGTGAGCAGGCCGTCCCGAACCAGCAGGTCGCCGATGCGGTCGCGCCGGTTCACGATCCGCGCGAAGGTGATCCGGCCCTTGTCGAAGTAGATCTGGCCGAAGCGCGACTTGTCGGTAATCGACAGGCACCCCGTCTTCAGCCCGAGCGCGAGCAGCTGGCAGACATCCGCCAGGCTGGCTTCCTTGAGACTTCCCTTGATCGCCATCTATTCCAGCTCCTCGAACAGACAATCCTCGAGGTACGGCCAATTCCAGATCACCTTTTCGCGGCTCAGGAAGAAGTCGTCGAAGACGGTTACGGTCCTGTCCTGCTGCTCGGCCATGGTCGCGACCCACGCGGCGGGCGTCTGGTTGCGCGCGTCCGCGGTCGCGGCCGGCTGCGGCGGCTGGAGCACCTCCAGCTGAATAACGAGGCCGCTCTCGAAGCGCGTGCGCAGCCGCTCCTCGAACGACATGGCCGAAGGTGCGTCGGTCGCGCCGAAGACGAGCTGCGCGTTGTTGCGGCGCAGCTCCTCGAACAAGTGAAACAGCTCGTCCTGGGCGCGCTCGGTGTCGGCCAACGCTTCCAGATCATCCAGCACGAAGAGGCGAACGCGGCGGTAGCGATTGCGCCAGCTCTCGCCGGCGTTCTTCTCGAGGGCATGAATCAACTCGCTCGCGAATTTGCGGCCGTGCAGAAACGCGATCGGCTGGCTCGGATAGCGCGCCATGAACTCGTTGGCGAGTGCCGCCAGCAGCGTGGTCTTGCCGGCACCCTCGGGGCCGTGCAGGAAGAGCGGGTTGTACTCCTGCCCTGGCTGGTCGACGATCGCGCGCGCGGCTTTGACCGCGAAAGAATCCGTGTTGACGGTGAGCGTCGCGAACGAACGATGCGGCGGCGGCGCGGGCAGCGGCTTGTTGCGCTCGCGCACATCCGCGACCGCGGCTTCTGCATCCGCCACGCGATCGGGGTTCTTGAACAGATCGGGATCCTTGAGCTCCGGCGCCTTCTCATCGATTGCGGCAAGCTCTGCGCGCAGCTGCTGGATCCGCTCGATGTCTTTCGCGTAATGCTCGAGCAGCAGCTCGACCTCGGCGGCCGAGGCGGTACCGCCGAGCGCGGCCTCCAACCGGCGCGTGGCGTAGCCGTCGGCTTCGTACTCGAGGATGGCCGCGGCCAGCATGCGCTCCTGCTCGACGTTCTGCACGACTTGGTCGACGGTGCCGCTGATCTCGCTCAGGAACGAGCCGAAGTCGTCCTGCCGGCGCTGCTGGCCGAAGATGGCCGGGATTTCGTCCGCGGTTACGGCGCGCCCGTCCAGCTCCTGGATCGCGAGCAGCCGGTTCAGCCCGCCCTGCAGCTCGCGTACGTTGACGAACGAGATGCGCGCCAGCGATTCCGCGACGCCGGTCGCCAGCCGGTGGCCGCGCTCTTCGGCCTTGCGGTTCACGATCGCGACGCGCGTCTCGTATTCCGGCACGCCGATATCGGCGATCAGACCACCGGCGAAACGCGACAGCAGGCGGTCATCGAGATCGTTGATCTCGGCAGGCGGCCGGTCGCTCGCGAGCACCAGCTGTCCGCTGCGCGACGACAGCGCATCCAGCGCGCGCAGCAGCTCGTCCTGCGCGCCGCGCCGGCCGGCCAGAAACTGCACGTCGTCGAGCATCAGCAGGCCGATGTCGCGCACGCGGTTGCGGAACTCCTCGCGCTCGCCCCGCTCGATCGCGGACATGGCTTCTTCCATGAAGTGCTCGAGCGTGTCGTATACGATCGTGAGGTTCGGATGCAGCCGGCGCGCATGGTGACCGATCGCGGTGATCAGGTGCGTCTTGCCGAGACCGGAGGCGCTATAGAGGAAAAGCGGGTTATACGCCGCGCCCGGCAGCTCCGCCACTCGCCGCGACGCCGCGGATGCGAGACGGTTTGCGGGGCCGACGACAAACGAATCGAAGGTGAATCGTGTATCCAACTCCAGCGGAGACATTTATTCGGCTCTCATTGCGCCGCATCGGCGCGGAACTTCCTGGACAGACTCTGCAGCACCAGCTGGCTCGCGCCCTTCAACGTCTCGAACACACCTTCACCGTTAATGGTCGCGGCCGGGAAGGCCGGCACGCCGCGGTAATTGAGTGCGTCCTCGAGCTCCTCGATCGACGCGACGCCCGGCAGGTCGCGCTTGTTGTACTGGAGAACCATTGGGAAATCGCGAACGTTGATGTTCTCGTCCAACAGATTCTCGTGCAGGTTGCGCAGACTCTCGATATTGTCGTTGAACTGTTCGCGCTGAGAATCCGCGACGAAAACCACGCCGTCCGCGCCGCGCAGCACGAGCTTGCGCGTCGCGTTGTAATATACCTGGCCGGGCACCGTGTAGAGCTGGATGCGCGTCTTGAAGCCCGAGATGTTGCCGAGGTCGAGCGGCAGGAAATCAAAAAACAGCGTGCGATCGGTTTCGGTCGCGAGCGACACCATCGGGCCCTTCTTGTCGTCGGGCACATACGTGTGGATGTACTGCAGGTTGCTCGTCTTGCCGGACCGGCCCGGTCCATAGTAGACGATCTTGCAGGTAATCTCGCGCGTGGAGTAATTGACCAGCGACATCAGACTTCGTCCTGTTCGGTAAGAACCCTGTGCAATCCCGCCTCCAGATCCTGTTCGAAATTCTGCTGCGTCGTTTCGGCCAGCGCCTGCTGAAACTCCGGCAACGACGCGACCGCCGAGGTCAGCTGCTCGAAAAACAGCTGCACGATGCCGAGTGAGGTTTCGCCATCGAAGATCACGACTAGAATCAGCTCGGTGACCGGCGTCCTGACCGGCGCCAGGAAGAGCTGTCGCTCCTTGCCCGCGTGGTGCAGGTGTGTCCAGCGACTGGCGTCGGTCAGCTCCGCGAGAGCGCGCGCGGATGCGTGCGCGGCGGCCGCGAGCGAGGCGACGTTCATCACCTCGTAGCTGCGGGTGAAGCCGTGCTGCGCGAGCACCTGGCCGCTGCCGTTGATGAGCAGGGCGATGCGCGCGCGCGATGCGCGCACGAATTCCGCGATCGGCGGCTTCAGCGCCTCGACCAGTCTGGGCAGGTCGTCGATTCTCACTGCAACGCCTCCGCGGCGCGGTGCGCCTCGAGCCGTACCTGGCCGAGCTGCGCGTCCTTCTCGGCTACCACCACGACCAGCAGCTCGCCGCCATTGGCGACGACGACGTGTCCGCCTTCCGCTTCCAGCTGAAGCGTCCGCACGCTGCCGAAGCTCGCCGTTTGCGCGGCCTTGCCGGTGCGGCGGAAGAGCGACGACGCGAGCGCCGCGACCGTGCCGCCCTCGACACCCTCCGCCAGCTCGGCGAGCACCGGCACGCCGGCATCGGTTTCCACGATCAGTGCGCCGCGCACACCGGGCACGCGGCTGAGGCGATCGAGCGCCTGTGCGAAGATGTCGCTCATGCGTACGCCTCCAGGAATCGCGTGGCGATCGCTGCTGCCTGCGCCGCGCTGCGCAGCACCCAGCCGGTCGGCGCGTTCTTGTGTGCGGCGAGCAGCACGATCATGCCGTCGCGCACCGGCGCGACGTGCAGCACCGCCGCGTCCGCCTCGAGCAGCACGCCCTTCCATTCACCGAGTCGCAGGTGCTGCGTCGTGCGCAGCGCCTCCTCGATCGCGCCGCCCAGAATCGCGCCCAGCGCCTCGGCCTGGCTGCCCATCGCGCCGCTCAGCGCGCCGCCCATGACCAGTCCCTGGCTGTCGAGAATGAGCGCGCCGAGCACCTGCCCGCCGCGCAGCAGCGGCTCGAAGATCTTCGCTGGATCGCTGAGGTCTGCCACGGGCGCGGGCGCGGGCGCGGGCGCGGGTTGCGGGGCGCGGGGCGCGGGCTGCGGGGCGGGCGCACTTTGCGAACCTGGCGTCGACGGAGTCGACGCCCACGGCTCATCCACACGCTCGAGCGGCGCGGGCGCGGGCGCGGGCGTCACTTCACCGAGCCGCTCGCGAATGATGCGCAGCGCTTCCTGCACGGCCGGGTCGTGTGACTTCTGCACGGCCGCGCGTTCGAGGTGGCGCTTCGCTGCCGTGTGGTCTTCCTGCTCCAGGTAGTAGAAGCCCATGCCGCGCAGCGCGTCGAAGTTGTCCGGCTCGAGCGTGAGCACCATCGACCACTCATCGTACGCTTTCACGCGCTGCCCGGACTCGAAGTACAGCATGGCGAGCAGGCTGTGCGCTTCCACGTGGTCCGGATGGTGCTCCAGGCCGCGCAGGCAGAGGCGCAGCGCGGCATCACGCCGACCCTGTCGGCGGTAGACGCGCGCGAGCGGCAGGAACGAGAGCGACGTCGCATCGCGCGCGACCTCTTCGCTCCAGCGTTGCAGATCTGCGGGTGCGGGTGCTTTCATTTAGGACTTCACCGTTTGCAGCAATTGAGTCAATGACCGCACGTGATTGAGCGCCTGTGATACCAGCTGTCGCTGATTGCCGTTTTGCGCGAGACGCAGATAGGTATCCCAAGCGTGACTCGCGCGGTCCAGCTCACCGGTGCGGACCGCCGTAAAGCCGAGGTGGTAGTGCGCGTCCGCGAACAGCGGATCCAGCCCGACGGCACGCGCGAACGCCTCGGTCGCGGCGCGCATGCGACCCTGCGCGGCGAGCGTGCGCCCCGACAGCAGCGCGAGCTCCGCGTTGTCGGGGTAGCCGGTCTCGAGCTCGGCTGCGAGCCGCTCGGCGTCCTCGAGCTTGCCTTCCTTGAGCAGCCGATCGACCTGGCCGATCGCGCGCTGTACCTCCGGCTGCGAAAGCGCCGCATGCCGCTCCTGAACCTGCACCACGCCGGTGCTGACCAGACCGAAGATGGTGCGCGCGACGTCGAAGCTGCTGCGCCCCAGATCCGCGGCGATCTGACCGAGATCGCGCTCGCCATCGATCTCGGCGAGCACTTCCCACTCTTCCGGCCGCAGCTCGATTGGAGTAGTCTCGCCTTCCTTGCCGGGAGCGAGCATCGGAATCGCTTCCGCGCCGGGCACCTTGGACTCGAGGCGCGTCCACTCGTCGATGCGGCGCGCGCCTTCCATCAGCAGCGACTCGACGCGCACGCGCGCGAGCAGTCGATGCTGCGCGATCTCGGTGCGCTCCTCGAATTTGAAGTAGCCTTCGCTCCACGCCATCACTTCGTAGATGGTCTCTTCCATCTGGAAGCGAAGCTGCTTCTCCAACTCTTCCTCCGAAATGCTGCCCATCTCGAGCAGGATCTCGGCGAGTCGGCGCGTCGGGTCACGACGCTGCTGTTCGAGCGCGGAGTCGAGCTCGCGCTGCGTGAGCCTGCCGGACCGAATCAGCATTTGGCCGAGCCGGCGCGTCGAGCGGCGGCGCACCGCGAAGACGATCGCACCTTTGCCGAAATGCACGATCGCCTCGTCATCGAGCGACTCCGACCGTATGGTCAGTACGCCCGTCTTGTGCGCAAGATCCAGGAGCTGCAGAACGTCCTGGATGCTGAGCTCTTGTAGGGGTCCTTCGATCGCCATCGCTAATCGGACCGCTTAGGCATGAGCAAAACCCGGCTGCACTCGCTGCAGCGCCGCAATCGCTTCCTGGTGCCCCGGATCGAAGTGGAGCACGCGCTTGTACGCGAGGGCCGCCTGATCCGCGCGGCCGGCCTCCGCCAGCAGAGCACCCAGTTCGACCAGGCCGTCGAGATGGTAGGGATCGACCGAGAGCATATCGACAATGACGGCAATCGCTCCCTTGAGCCGGCCCGCCGCGCGCTCGAGATCGGCCAGCGCAAACGCTGCTTCGCCGTGGCTCGGCAGGAAGTCGAGCGCGGCACGAAATTCGGCGGCGGCATCGTCGGTCTTGTCCGCGGCAGCGAGAATACGGCCGAGCGTCACGCGCGCGCCGATCGCGAACTCGTCCAACTCGACGGCCTGGCGCAGCGCTGACTCTGCCTGCTGCAGCTGATTCGCGCCATGATAGGCAGCGCCCAGCTCGGCGAGCAGCGTCGGATCGTTCGGCTGCGCAGCGCGCGCCTGCTCCAGCACGATTACCGCCCGCTGAAAGTCGTTGACGCGCGCGAGCGCGCGCCCGAGCAGCCGCAGCGCGTCCGCGTCGTCGGCCACCATCTGCGTGAGCCGCTGTGCCGCCTCGACGGCCTCGGTGATCTTGTCGAGCTCCAGAAAGCAGCGGGCGGCGCCAGCCAGCGCGCGTCGTATGATCTCATCGTTTCCTGCCGCCGCGGGATCCGATGCCGCGCTGACCTCGCCGAGCACGGCGTTGAACCGCTCGACCGCTTCACCAGCCAGGCCGCGCCGCAGATAGATGTCGCCCTGCAGCAGCAGCACCTCGCGTTGGTCGGCTCCTTCGCGCGCCGCGCGCTGCGTTTCTTCCGTCGCCTGGTCCAGCTTGCCTTGCGCGAGCGACTTGCGGGCCTGACTCAGCAGGGCTTCGCCCTGCGGCGTAGGGGTGGAGGGGCGGAGGGCTGGAGGGGCGCCCGCAGCGGCGGCAGCGGGCAGCGCCTCGGTGAAAGCCTGCTCGAGCGATTCCTGCTGGAACTCGAAGCTCGCGATCTGCTCGCCGACACGCAGCCGCTCCGCGCTCTCCAGCTCGGGCGCGAGCACGCTCGCCTCCTCGAACTGAAGATCGATGAGCAGTTTGTAACGCGGCTGCGGGATGTACGGGTTCAGGTCGAGCGCGTGCTTCGTCTCGCGCAGCGCGCCCTGATAATCGCCCAGAGCAGACAGCGCGAAGGCGAGATGATAGCGTGCCTCGGCCAGGTTCGGATCGCATTCGACCGCGCGCACCAGCGCGGCCTTCGCCTCGCCGGGACGGCCGGCCTCCATCAGCGCCATGCCGTAGCCGGCATGCGCAACGGCGAGATTCGGATCGGCCTCGAGCGCGCGACGATAGGCGTCCAGCGAGTGCTCGATGCGATTCGAGCGCGCCAGCATGAGGCCGAGGTTGCGGAGCACGTCGGCCAGAGCGCGACCGTGCGCAAGCGCCGCGCGAAACGCGCTTTCCGCCTCGTGCGCATCGCCGCCGTGATGCCGGACCACCGCGAGGTTGTTCCACGCGAGTGCGTACTCGGGGTCGATATCGAGCGCGTGTCGATACGCGTGCTCGGCATGCTCCAGCTCGCCCGCCTGATGGCGCGCTACGCCCAGCTCGTTCCAGAGCTTCGGGCTCCTCGGCTCATCCTGCACGAGCTGCTCGTACAGCTCGCGCGCTTCGGCGGTCTCGCCGCGCAACAGCAGCATTTCCGCTTCCGCCTGATGCACGAGCAGCGCGTCTTCACCGCGCTCGGTTGCCAGCCGGAATTCGCGCAGCGCCTCGTCGTACAACGCCTTCTGTCTGAAAGCGAGACCGAGATTGTAGTGCGCGAGCATGCCGCCAGCCGCGACGTCGGGTTTGGCGCGGTCGCCGACCAGCTCCTCGTAACGCGCCGTGCTGTAGCTGTCCAGTGAGAGATTGGTCTGTGCTTTGGCCAGAGTCGGATTCAGCTCGGTCGCACGGTTGGCTGCGGTTTCCGCTTTGACCGAATCGCCCAGCTCGCCGTAAATGAAGGCCAGCAGGTGATGGGCTTCCGCGAGACGGCCGTCCCTGCCGATCGCCGCCTCGAGCGCTTCCTTCGCATCGACAGTCTTGCCGCTCTGGTAAAGAATCTCGCCGCGCAGCAGGTGAGCGCGCGCGTTGCGCGGCTCAATCGCGAGCGCGAGCTGCACTTCGTTGTGCGCTGCGTCGAGATTGCCGCGCTGCTGCTCGGCGCGCGCCAGCCGCAGCCGGGTCGCGAAGTCCTGCCGCACGCTCGCGGCCTTGCGCCACTCCTCGATCGCGGTCGCGTGATCGCCGCCGTAATAGTAGGCGCGCGCAAGCCGATCGTGTGCGTCGACATCGTTCGGATCGTGCTGCAGCCGCTCGCGCAGCTCGGCAACCAGCGCCTCGAAATAGCCGGTGTGGAAATACGCGATCTGAACGTTGCGCTCCGCGACCTGCATGCGCGGATCCAGCTCGAGCGCCTTCTCGAAGTGCGTGATCGCGTCCGCGTACAGCCCCTTGTTGTAGTAGACCACGCCGAGATTGTTGTGCGCGCCGGCATCGTGCGGATTGATGCGCTTGGCCAGCGCGCGCAGGATTTCGACGTCGCGCGCCGAGCGCGGCGATGCCACCGGCGCAGGCGCCGCCGCCTGTCCGCCTTTCGCGTCACCGCGATCGTTCCAGGGGATCGACTGTGGAGCTTCGGGCGTCATTTGATGATGCTTATCCTATGCGCAGCGCGCGCAGAATGATCTTGAGTGATGCATCGTCGGGCAGCAACAGGAAATGCGCGCCGAGATCCGTATTGGTGTCCATGCCGAGACGCGTGTTGACGGCAAAGACGTAGTCGTGATGCTCGCCGAAATTCAAATAGCTGGTGGTCAGCACCGCCTGCGCGGTATCGATCGCGATGGACGGCGGCGACATGATCAGCATCAGACCCATGAACTCGGAGAGTGCGTTGATGTAGGCGCCGACCAGGATATTGCCGACCTCCCTGAGCGCCGACTGCTCGACCTCGCCGAATTCCTCCGGGCGCTCCACGCCTGCACGCTGCAACAGCAAACTGGTCAGCTGCACGGCCGTGCGCCACGGAAAAATCTGTACGGTGCGGCCGGTCACATCGCCGAGCAGCTGCATCATGACCGCCGAAACGATTTCATCCGGCTGGCCGAGCAGCTCGCCCACGTCCTCGAGCTTCACGACCTTGATCTCCGGAATGTCGACCATGATGCGTGTATTCACCATCTGCGAGAGCGCGGTAGCCGCGTGTCCCGCACCGATGTTGGCGACTTCACGCAGTGCGTCGAGCTGCCGGGGTCCCAGATCCCTTGCATCCATGTCAGATTACGCTGATGGGGTCGAGTACGAGGGCCGGCCTGCCGTCGGCCAGCAGCGTGACCCCGGAGAAAATCGGCAGCGTGCCTACCGCGCCATCGAATTGTTTGACCAGAATCTGCTCGCGGCCGACCAGCCGATCCACCGCGAGCGCCGTGCGCCGCTCGCCCAGTTCCGCAATAACCGCGGCCGACTCGGTACCGGTGCTCGGGCTCTTCAACACGGTGCGCAGCCGGATCAGCGGCAGCACCTCTTCGCGCAGCCGCACGACTTCGCGTCCCTTGTGGCGATCGATGCGCAGACTGTCCAGCTCGAGCGCCTCCGCCACGTGCGTCAGCGGAATCGCATAGTCTTCCTCGCCCACGCGCACGCGCAGCGCCTGCGCGATCGCGAGTGTGATCGGCAGCCGCAGGGTGAAGGTCGTGCCCTCGCCCGGCCGCGTCTGCAGGTCGATCGCGCCGCCCAGCGCGCGAATCCTGGAGACCACCGCATCCATGCCCACGCCGCGGCCGGACACGTCCGTCACCTGCTCCGCCGTCGAAAAGCCCGGGTGCGCCAGAATCCTGAGCAGATCCTCGTTCGTGACATCGTTCGTCTCGGGAACCGGCAAGCCGAGCGCGCGCGCCTTGCCGAGCACCTTTTTCGCATTCACGCCGCGGCCATCTTCTTCGACCTGAATGCGGACGCTGCTCCGCTCGCGCCACGCTCGGAGCACGAGCGTCGCCTTTTCATCCTTGCCGGCGCCGTAGCGCTCGGCCGGCGGCTCGATGCCATGGTCGATCGCGTTGCGCAGCAGGTGCACGAGCGGATCGACGATCTCCTCGAGGATCGCGCGGTCGATCTCGATCTCGCGCCCTTCAATCTGAAAATCGATTTCCTTGCCCAGCGCGCGTGCCGCATCGCGCACCATGCGGGGGTAGCGGTCGAACACATCGCCCACCGGCACCATGCGCATCGCGAGCACCGTGT